>JAFGVP010000167.1 GCA_016937945.1 Pontiellaceae bacterium
GAAGTCATAGACACGGACCTACGACCTTTACAAAACCTACGACTCAATCCAGCTCCCGACAAGAGGTGCTCCGCGGAACGCTTACATGCTTTCAGGTACTGCGGCTTGATCATTAAACAGGTGCCGGTCACCGGGCAAGCATTGTTGTCGCAGCATGTTTCGCCACAAATCCCGGTGAGCCTTGTCCAATCAACGGCGAACGAACGGGTGGTGCATTCAGCCAGCTTCATGCAGAGATATTTACAAGGATTTAAAGGGTATTCGACCTATTCCTGTAAATAATTATCCAGCCAATCCGGTTATCCCGTCCCGACTATTTCAGGCGGTATTCCCGCCGCATCTATGCTGAGGGATCCATTACGCTGCCTATAAAGAGAATGGTACCGGCGGTGTTTTCGCGGATGAGGAATAGGAACGGGTGGTCAGCGTTGAATTCCTTCGGTATAGAGCGAATTTTTCCGCCTCCTATAACGAAGGCGGTTCCGGTGGCTGCCGTTGCCACCGTCCCTTTTTCGCTGACGGTTATGCGGGTTTTGTGAATGGCGGAATCGATTCCAATCGGACCTTCGGAAGTGATGCCTGAAAAGTCGGACTGCAACGGATCAAAGGTCAGGGGCATTCCGCATTTTGAAAGGATCGAGCCGAGATCCAGCGAGGCTTCAATGGTGAATTTGGGAAGTCGAACCGCGACCTCCTGTTCAGTGAGCCGCAGGGTTGCAAAGGTATTTGCAGTGAGCCGGCCTGCCATGGAGTCCAGTGTTTCGGGTTTTGTCGGCAGCAGAACCAACATCGAAAAATCATTTCCGAGGTAGGGGAGTTCCAATACCTGATATCCGTCCTGTTCCGCATATCCGAAACGGTCCTGCTGTGACATTATTTTTGTATTGATGGAGGTTCCATCGGTTAACTGGAACGGAGCCGTTCGGGTTCCGTCGCGCTGGAATGTATTCCGCCAACGGGCTTCAAAGTAGAGGGCATTTATCGCAATAAGGCGAGTGTCCGGTCCAAGCGTGTCCGGTGCGATCAGCTCTTTGATTTGTTCATGGGTCTGTTCTTCAACCCAATCGTTGATCTGCAGGCGTACAGCCTCGGGATCGGAGCTGAAGTCGACCGGATGAATTATGCTGTTGCAGTTGTATTGGTTCATGAGGTCGAGATAGTCAGGAAGAAAAGTAAGGTCCTGCCGGGACCAGAGCGCGTTGGCTGTGCTTAGTTTTGCCTGATCCGAATCTTCCATGTTCCCGAGTATGCGCTGCAGGTGGTAGAAACCTGCAAGGGTGCTGAGTGGATTTTGAAGATGCAGTACGTTCGCCATCTGTTCGGCGGTTTCCCCGCCGGCGCCGCAGTAGGGAAGGGCCAATGTGCTGGCGATGCTGTATGGGGAGATCAGGACATTCTGTTGGGTTTCTTCAGTAAGCGCTTTGTAGAGATCCAGTGCCAGCTCGTTATTGGCGTTAACCGGATCAAAAACAGGGGAAGGATTCAGAACGGGCCATTCGACAACGGAAAGCATCAGGGCGGTGCTGGCTTCGTTAATTAAATTGCGCAATTCGAGGTTTGCCATCAGGTACTGATCATTTCTTTTTTTTGTGCTCATGATTTTCATTCGGGATTGTTCTTCCTGCTCCCGGTTGAAGGTACGGGTTTCGCGCAGTATGCCTGTATCCCGGTCGATCCAGAGCTGCATGCTATATTCTGATTTCGGAATGGAAACTTGCACGATGCTGTAGGTATTGCGGTTTTGTGTTTCTTCCCCGATCTGTTTTGCATTGGCGTTCCACAAAAAGGAAAAGCTCAGGTCTGCCCAGCTGATGACGGTGCCCGGAATGCAGTCTGTCGGTTTTGTGTCAGGGTCGGAAAAGATATAATCCGGTTTGCCGTTACGCCAGATGACGGCCAAAGACTGGTATCCTTTCGTGCCCGGTTTTCCTACCCGGTATCTGGCGGTTGGGCATTCAGCGCCGCGGTTGAGTTCAATGACAATCGGGCGGGTGATTTTACGGCGTCTTTTAACCGTTGTTTGGAGAGTGCCGGCAAGAAGAATGGGTTCTTCTGGAAGGGCGGACCGGGCAAACGCGAGAGCGTCTTCTTCCGTGGCAGGTTTATCGGCGGGATAGGCATCAATTACCATCAGCATGATGAGGACAGGCAGCAACAGTTTTTTCATAACGCATATCTCCCGATTGAATTCGAGAGGTCGCCGAGTTGCCGGCGACCTTTCTATTTCCGGTACGAATGCGGAGTGCGGCGTCTTTGAAAAAATTGTGTGGAGCTGTCCCTGATGTCTGTCAGGAATCGAGATCCGGGGTTTACTTTGAAGGATCCATCACGCGGCCCATGAAGAGGATGGTGCCGGTGGAGTTTTCGCGGATGATAAACAGGAAGGGGTGGTCGGCGATGAACTCCTCTGTTTTTATCGGAGCAGCAGATCCAAATCCCATTACGACAGCAGTGGATGCTGCGGCTTCGGTTCCCTCTTCAGACATATCGATAAAAGTTTTATGTAATATTTCTCCGATGGACAACGCATGTGTTCCATCCAGGCCTGAAAAGTCAGCGTCAGTCGAGAACGCAAGCGGCATGCCCATTTCGACCATTGTTTTATTGAGTTCGAATGACGATTCGAGTTTGAATTTCGGTAGATAGACCTGAGTTTCCTGCAGGCTGTATTCAAGGCCGGCCAGCAGGTCGGCCGATATATTTGTTTGTAATGCTTCCAGGCCACTGACGTCTTTTGGGAGCAATATGATCATGGAAAGTTCATCTCCATCGTAGGGCAGTTTCAGTGCCGTGAAACCTTCCTGTTCTGCGAGTGAAAACTGCTCTTTTTGGGTCATCATCGGCACGTTGTTGGTTGATCCGTTCGCTAAATAAAATGGAGCAGGATGCGTTGCATCAGGCTTGAATGGATTGGCCCAGTCGCCTTTGAAATAGATAGCATTGACGAGCACCAGACGGGTCAGCGGATCCAGAATACCTTTCCCTACCAAATTGGTGATTTTATTGATGGTCTGATTTTCGACCCATGCATTGATTTGCTGGCGTGCATTTTCAGTATCGGTCTTGTAGTCGACGGGGTGAATTTCGCTGTCATAGAATTTCTTGGTCAGGGCAATGAAGTCGGGCAGAAAAGCATAACCCTTCTGCGGCCAGAGGGCGTTGGCTATGCTGAGCTGAATCCCTCCCTCCTTCTGAATATCATCCATCGTGCTGCGCAGATATGCAAACGCCGGATGGGTGATTTCCGGGCCGCCGAAGTGAAGCACCTCGTTCATTTGCTCAGCGGTTTTGTTGCGCGCGCCGGCATAGGTCATCGCAAGGGCGGTGGAGATGGAGTAGGGCGAGAAGCAGAGGTTTTCATCGTTGTCAGCCGTCAGCGTTTTGTAGAGGTCGACGGCCAGCTGATTGACCGATTGCGCCGGATCAAACGCCGCCTCGGTTTCTTCTTCCGGCTCTTCCATTACCGGCGGTCCGTTCAGCCATTCGAGGTCGGATATCTGCAGGGTGGTTTTTGTGCCGGTTTTCTGGTTGCTGATTTCGAGATCCTTGGCCACCCACATGCCATCCATTTTCTTAATGCTGATGATTTTAAGCCGGGAGAGCTCCTGCTGTTTGGCGTTCATGGTTTTGGCTTCAAGCAACATGCCCATCTTCTGTTCGATCCATAGGCGCATGGTCTTTTTTGAATTAGGAACCGGAACGTCAACCACGTAACATTCCCGGTTGATTTTCCGCTCTTCACTGATCAGTTTTGCGTTGGGCCACCAGAACACGGAAAAACTAAGGTCTGCCCAGGTGATGCCGGAATTCAGAATTTCGGAGGTAGGGCTGTTTTTCGGGTTGGAAAATGCATAGGCAGGAACGCCGTTGTTCCAGGTGATGGTCAGGGTTTCTTTATCGATCCGATAAGATGCGGTCGGCATCGGTGCTCCCCAGTCCAGCTGCATTTCAACGGGAAGGTTTGCCTGGGTAAATCCGTTCGCCGCTTTCACCTTCAGCGATCCGGTCAGCTTGAGCGGTTCACTCGGGAGGCTGCTGCGGACAAGTGCCAGAATTTCATCTCCGGTCAACGATTCCGCATAGCCGCAAACAACGGCGGAAAGCATACACACCAACAGCAACAGTTTTTTCATTCTATACCAAAAAGTTCAGTGGTTCACAGGGATCGCTCCTGCCAGCGCATTACCTGAAACATGAGTCGCAGGCGGGACGCCTGCGGTACGTATCTCAGTTATTCGGACTGCCGCAGGCATTCTGTCTTCTCTATACGGTCAATTTTCCGATCATTCGGTTCGATTTTTTGCGTCACGATTAGTCTTCCTGTTCCGACAGCTTCAGCGCATAGCGCAACGCCTGATCAATATTCTTCACCGTCTTGAAGGTCAGCGCCTTTTTGATGTCTTCCGGAATCTCTGCAAGGTCCACCTTGTTCTTTTCGGGAAGCATGATGTGCCGGATGCCCGCCCGGGCTGCCGCAAGCACTTTTTCCTTAACACCGCCGACCGGAATAACGCGGCCGCGCAGGGTGATTTCACCGGTCATGGCAAGGTCGGGGCGGACGGGTTCGTCGCGCAGCATGGAGAGCAGGGAGAGCGCAATTGCAACGCCGGCAGACGGGCCGTCTTTCGGGGTTGCTCCGGCGGGAACATGAATATGAATGTCGCTCTTTGCAAACAGCTCTTCATCCAGTTTAAACGTGGCGGCATTGGCTCGCAGGTAGCTGAGCGCAGCCCGCGCCGATTCCTTCATCACATCTCCCAGCGATCCGGTCAGGATCAGGCCGCCTTTGCCGGCCATGCGGGTGGACTCAATAAACAGGATGTCTCCTCCGTACGGAGTCCATGCCAGTCCCGTCACAACGCCCGCCAGTGCCTTGTTTTCGGCTACGTCCTTATCAATTTTCACCGGTCCGAGCATGGTCTTGAGCTTGCGCTCCGTTACATTGACCGGGCGGGTTTTACCTTCGGCAAATCCGCGCGCCACCTTGCGGCAGACGTTTGCAATCTGGCGCTCAAGGTTTCGGACGCCGGCTTCGGCAGTATAGCCCGAAATAATGCTTTCAAGCACCTCCGGATCAAACTTGATCTGGTTCCGCTTGAGTCCGTGTTCCCGGATGGACTTCGGTACGAGATAGCGCTGGGCGATCTGGATCTTTTCCTGCATCGTGTAGCCGGGCAGCCGGATTACCTCCATGCGGTCACGCAGCGGGCCGGGAATCGTATCAAGCATGTTGGCGGTGGTGAGAAAAAGCACCTTGGACAGATCAAAGCGGACATCGAGATAGTGGTCGTTGAAGGTCGAGTTCTGTTCCGGATCGAGCACTTCGAGCAGGGCCGACGCCGGATCGCCGCGGAAATCCTTTCCGACCTTGTCGATCTCATCGAGCATGAAGACGGGATTGTTCGTGCCGCAACGGCGCAGGTTTTCGATGATGCGTCCGGGCATGGCGCCTATATAGGTCCGGCGGTGTCCGCGGATCTCCGCCTCGTCGTGCATGCCGCCGAGTGACATGCGGACAAACTCGCGGCCGAGGGCGCGGGCCACGGATTTCCCGAGCGAGGTCTTGCCGACGCCGGGCGGCCCGGCAAGGCAGAGGATCGGGCCCTTCATGTCATTTTTAAGTTTGAGGACCGAGAGGTATTCCAGAATGCGCTCCTTGACCTTCTCGAGTCCGTAGTGGTCTTTGTCGAGAATCTTCTGCGCCGCGGTGATATCCAGATAATCCTCGGAGGATTTATTCCAAGGGAGCTCGGCCATGACATCGAGATAGGTGCGGATTACCCCGTGTTCCGGCGATGCGGACGGAACCGCCTTGAGCCGCTGCAGCTCCTTGTCTGCTGCCTCGCGCGCTTCTTTGGGGAGTCCGGCGGCCTCAAGGTTTTTCTCCAGTTCCAGAATTTCCGCGGCGAGCGGATCGCCTTCGCCCAGCTCTTCCTGAATGGTTTTGAGCTGTTCGCGCAGGAAGATTTCCCGCTGGGTTTTCGAGAAGGTTTCGTTGACCTTGTTCTGGATCTTGTTGCCCAGCTTAAGCACTTGGTATTCGCGGGTCAGGAATTCCATGAGCGTATTCAGCCGGCTGGCGGGATGGCTGTCAGCCAGCAGGTTCTGCCGGCCACTGACCGGAATCGGCAGGTTGCTTGCAATCAGGTCCGCCAGCTGCGACGGCGTTCCCATGTTGAATATCGCAATTGAAAGTTCGTCCGGCATGTTGGGCGACATGGTGACAATCTGGTGAAACCGTTCCGATGCATTGCGGGCGAGGGCCTCGAGTTCGATCGTGTCATCTTTGGTATCTTCGATCATGCGGTAGTGGGCGGTCGGGTAATCCTCGTCGTTCATCAGGTCTTCGAGCTGGCAGCGGGAAAGTCCTTCCACCAGAATATGGGTCGAACCGTCCGGGAAATTGAGGGTCTTGATCATGCGGGCCACGCAGCCGATCCGATAGATGTCCTCCATGGATAGATTGGTTTCATCAATTTCATCCCGCCGCTGCAACGCGGTAACAAAGTGCGGCGTGCGCGTGGAAAGTTCGGTGACCAGCTTTTTCGATTCGTCGGAGGTAATTACCAGCGGAGCCACCATCTGGGGGAACAGAACAAAGTTTTTCAGGGGCATGACCGGTAAAATGTCCGGCACATCCTGTTCCTCAATGATTTCGACTTCGATGGGCTCGCTGTTTTCTAATGCACTCATGTATTCCGTATCCGTAATTACGCGTTCAGTTCTCTTTATATCCAATCCCGAACATAATGCCTGCAAATCTATGTAAATAAAAGGTTCAACCTGCCTGTCATTTCAGAGGTCGCAAACCGGCCCATAAAGTCCTGATTGCTAAATACTTGATCGATTGCCTCCGGACCTGCTAGCAATAGGGGTTAGTCGCTTCAGAGATTCGACCGGCCTCCTGTCCCGGATTTCGGGATGATTCGCGTTACTGTTCATGCAGTGCGTCGTGTCAGGTCAACTTTTGAACGAATATTGCGAAAGATCCGGAGTGATCTTTTGAAGGTGGCTGAAAGCGACGTTATATATGACGAATCGGCTATGGCGGGTGTAGGTAGACTTTATTTGGAAGTAATTTCCGGGGCAGGGCTGCGGGATGGGGATTTGCTGAAACAGGATGGAAATATGATTAAACAACGATTTTCGACATGGCTGCTTGTGCTTTCACTCGGAGCCGCTTCACTGCAGGCCGCAACATTGGAGCATCGCTATGCTTTTGCATCGGATGTCTCGGATTCGGTGGGCGGAGCGGACGGATCCCTGAGCCGTCGGGGAGCCAGCGTTTCCGGCGGCGCGCTGGTTTTAGATGGCAGCCGTGGATATGCGACGCTGCCCCAGGGAATCGTTTCGGGCTATGCCGATTGCACGATTGAAACGTGGGTGACGGATTACGGCAGCGGTCAGTGGGCGCGCATCTTTGATTTCGGCAACGATACAACCACCTATATGTTTCTTTCTCCTTCTTCAGGTGCCGGAACACTGCGCGAATCCATTACGCTTGCAAGCAGTGCAGGAGAACAGATGACCGAGTGGACGGGAACGCGTCTCCCAGCCGGTTCGGAGGTTCATGTCGTCTGGACCTATGATGCTGCAACGACGACCAGCCGACTCTATGTTGATGGCGTGATGGTGGCGGAAAATACCGCGGTGACCCTTGCGCCCTCCGACATGGGCTATACTTCGAATAACCTGCTGGGCCGCTCGCAATGGTCGGACCCCTATTTCTGGGGAACCATTAATGAGTTCCGGATTTATGACGGTGCGCTGACGGCGGCCGAAGTGCAGTATAACCATACTGCCGGTGCAGATACGCCGCCCATCGGTCCGGTTTCAATCATTGCGGATCCCGAGAGCCAATCGGTTGTTGAAGGCGATACGGTTACCTTTGAAGTCGCCTACGTCGGTTCGCCTCCGTTTGCCGTGCAGTGGTATAAAAATTCCGTGGCGGTCAGCGGTGCAACGAATGCGACCTATACGGTTCATGCTTCGCTGTCGGATAACGGCGCGGTTTTTTATGCGGTGGTTTCCAATACGGACGGAGGCTCGGGTTATAATGTCGCAAGCGCCGCCGCCACCCTGACGGTAAACGCGGACACTGCCGCACCGGAACTGCTGAGCGCCGCCAGTCTTTTCCCGGATGGGGTGCGCGTGGTTTTCAGCGAGCCGGTTTCATCGGCCACGGCGCTGGATCTGGCCAACTATTCCATCAGCGGCCTTCCGATTTCGGAGGTGGCGTTCGGTGCGAGTGAATCGATCGTCATCCTGACGACTCAAGAGCAGGCTTACGGCGCGACCTATACACTTTCTGTTACAGATATTCAGGATGCCTCCAGCGCCGCAAATACGATTGCGCCCGGCAGCGAGGCGGTCTTCACGGCCCTGCCGTTTATGACCGACGATATCGGCAGTCCGGCGGTTGCATCGGCTTCCGACTGGTCCAGCGGTTCGCCTTTGCTGACGGCGGCCGGCAGCGGGCTCGGCGGCACGTCAGACGCGGCGGCCTTCTGTC
>JAFGVP010000168.1 GCA_016937945.1 Pontiellaceae bacterium
GAAGTCATAGACACGGACCTACGACCTTTACAAAACCTACGACTCAATCCAGCTCCCGACAAGAGGTGCTCCGCGGAACGCTTACATAACAGGAAACACATTTTCCGATATATCATATAACGGAGAAATAAGCTCAACGATACAGTCAGGCCACGAATCGGAGTTAGGCTTAAGCGTCGTAATCAAGAGCAATGTTGGATTAGATCGAGATTGGTACGACTTGAAAAGCAATATAATCGAAATAACCAAAATCGGCAGCCCGGAAGGGGTGGTAACAGCAGGAATAGGCAGCGTTTACCACCGCCGCGGATCAGCACCAAGCCTGTATATCAAGGAAACCGGAACTGGTAATACTGGATGGGTGGCTAAGTAATGCCTGTTTTCGGACCAGCCAAATACACGGAAGCCTGGTATCGCTCATTGAGCGCGAAAGAGTTTTTCACAGAACGGGCGCGCACGATATCTGGATCGGATAACTACCTTTCCCCATGGGCCGATCCAGAATTGAAAGCGCTCGGTCCTGATGTGCGCCGGGAAATATTCGCCTCAAAATTCGGGCTGACATGGGCCGATGTTTCAAAGATTCCTAGCACAACAATCAACTCAATGATTCTGGACGCCCAGGGAATAACAGCTTCCAGCACGGCGCATGCAGTTTCGTCAGCTGCCGAAAAAGACGCAATGTGGGCGACCGTAAGGGGGTTCATTTCAGGCGCAGGCATCACGGGAGTAGCCATCATTTCAGTAATCGGCGTGGGTGCTGTCATTCTCATTTCGAAAGGAGCCGGTAAGAAAATCGAAAATTCCATATCCGGATTAATTGATAGCGCATCAAGTGCTATTTCGAAAGTCGGTGCATAAAATGAAAAACTACATCCCGCAACTGGTAATCGGCATTCTGCTTTGTTGTTCGTCGGCGCTGCTTACCCAGGCGGCAGGCCGGCTAGACCGCATGGAAAAGCGCCAGGATGCCACAGAGCAAAAGCTTGCCGGCCACTGCGAAAATTTCACGATTCACTTAACCAAAGGAGACTGAAAATGAAGAAAATGCTCGGAGTTCTGTTTGTTTTGATGATGGCCATCTTGTTTTGGTCATTTTTTCATCGTTCACGATGATGATCCTCCGGCACTGGCCTTTATTAAGCGAATCATCAATACGCTGGCGCTTAATCTCAGCCCGAATGCCGGGAAATAATGGAATCGGTAATCGCAGCCTTGGGCAGTGTTCTTGCCGCCGTAGCGGTGGATCTGCTCAAGGTCTTTCTGTCCAGGCAGGACAAAAAGGCGGAGGAAATGAGATATGAAGAAGCTCCTGCGGCTGATAATCCCGATATGCGCTCCCGTGTGCTTAAGCGGTTGCATGAGCGCCGCACGGCCCGTGACATACAACCCTGAAGCGGTATACAAGGTTCCGGCATCGGGAATCACTGTAAAGGGATTAACTGACGCCGATACCGGAAAGATTCAGGGAGAAATGTGGCTTCCGCCCGGTACGCTCGTGTTAACTGACGACAAAGAAATCGCTCCATGAATCCACTTCAGGCTCCAAAAAACAACTGCCTGAGAATCCAAAAATTATCGCGCAAGTGGTGCGCAGGTCGAAAAACGGCCCTGAATTTCGCTTAGATTCCGTCTAAATATACATCGGCCAATAAGTAGGCTTCCGGTTATTCACTTATGCAAAAATTACTAACAGAACAGTTAACAAATACTACGTCGCATAATATATCTTATGTCTATCTAAGCGCAGGCTCGCGCTAGACAAATCGCACAAACACACGGCACATGCCATCGTCGGCATTGGCAGGAACAAACGGCTCAAGCAGTTGAGCACCACACTCACTGAGCAATCCGAAGCCATCTATTTATTTTGCCGTTCACTTTGTCTGGATTCATAACGGGTCTTCGGCTTTTATTTACATACGTGGCAATGAAATCAACCCCACGCAATTTAATGGATATAGAAATTAATTTTTTCACTTACAGTATTCTCGCGCTTATATCAGCAGGCATACTTGCATCTGTTTTTGCATCACTCCGCTATACTGGCGATGTCGGACTGCCCCGCCTGATTGAACGCGGCGGACCCCGGCTAAAGCAACTGCACTCATGGCAGCATCGATGGGATCTTCTTTGCAAGACAGTCCGGCTTCTACTTACACTGAGCGCGATTGCGACTTTTGTTCTTTTTTACCTCGCATTCAGGAATTGCGCCTATTTGCTGCAGATGGCCGCGCTTTTTATGCTCGCACTGATTTACATGCTCATTGCGAGGATTATTCCACATGTGCTTTCCGAGAGTTATGCCGACCGAATTTCTTTGGCCGCGCTTCCGCTTGTCGGGCCGATTACGCTGCTTTTATTTGTTTTTGTCTGGCCGATGCAACGGATTGAAGACCGACTGATGCAACATGCCATGTCATCCTCTGATGAAGATGATCGCCCATCGACAGAAGACGAAGTCATCAGCCTGCTTGAAGATACCGATGAAGGAGATATGCTCGAAAAAGAAGAGCGAGAGATCATCCGCAGTGTGTTTGAATTCGGCGATACCGTTGCGCGAGAAATTATGACGCCCCGTATTGATATCAGCGGGATTAAGGACAGCATGACCGTTGCCGAATGCGTTGATCAGGTCAAAGAGTCAAGGCATTCCCGTTTTCCGGTTTATCATGAAAACATCGATGACATTATCGGCATGATTCACGTGAAGGATCTTCTTCGTCTAATCATGACCAGTGATAAGGAAAAAACGATCAGCCAATTAGTAAAACGGATTGATTTTATCCCTGAAACCATGCCGCTTAATGACCTGCTTCAGCTGATGAAAACATCACGATCTCAAATGGTTCTCGTCGTCGACGAGTACGGCGGTACCGAGGGGCTTGTGACCATGGAAGACATTATTGAGGAGCTTGTTGGCGAAATCGAGGATGAGTATGATCTTGAGGAAAAGGAATTTCATCGACGCCCTGACGGCTCAGTCATGGTAAAGGCACGCATGCCGATCTGCGAACTAAATGAAGCCCTCGGAACCAAACTGCCGGAAAGTGAAGAATATGATTCCCTTGGCGGATACATATACGCGGCACTTGGCCGGATCCCGAAAGCTGGCGAAACACTGGAAGCTCCGGGTTATACCCTACGTATCAGCTCAGCCTCGCAACGACAGATTCAGATCATTCATATGGTTCCTCTTATGAAGGAACAGGAATGACAGAACTAAAGCAAGCCATAGAACAGCGTTTGATTCCATGGTTTTTGAAAAACAAGCGAAGTATGCCCTGGCGCACCAAACGCACGCCGTATCGGGTATGGATATCGGAACTCATGCTGCAGCAGACCCGTGTTGATCAGGTGATTCCATATTTTAACCGATTCATGAAGCGCTTCCCGTCGTTGAAATCCCTTGCGGATGCATCACAGGAGGATGTGCTGACGATGTGGCAGGGACTTGGTTATTATTCCAGGGCCCGAAATCTGCATGCGGCGGCCAGGATTATCCAGGATGAACGCGCCGGACGCTTTCCGGAAAGTCATGAGGAAATTCTTCGATTACCCGGAGTGGGAAGCTATACGGCCGCGGCGATCGGATCTCTGGCCTTCAATATGGATCTTGCGGTTGTCGATGGCAACGTTATCCGCGTTCTCTCCCGGGTAAATGCATATCCGCGTGATTCGGGATCCACAGCGGCTAGGCGCGAACTCCAGCAGATAGCCGATGCATTACTGCCGGAAGGACAGGCGGGAGATTATAATGAAGCGATGATGGAGCTTGGTGCCACGATTTGCCTGCCTCGGAATCCACTTTGCGGGGAATGCCCGTTGTCGAGCGTATGCCTTGCCAACAAGTCCGAACGACCGATGGACTATCCGGTAAAGGCGCCGAAAAAGAAAACGCCGCATATCGTGGTCGGCGCCGCCGTTGTACGTAATCGCGCCGGAAAAATCCTTATTGCCCAGCGCCGTGACAAGGATATGCTCGGAGGGCTCTGGGAATTCCCCGGAGGAAAACAGGAACCTGAAGAAACCATTCAGCAGTGCATACAGCGGGAGCTTCAGGAGGAGCTGGGTATTGATGTGGAGATCGGCGAATTTCTGATTACGGTAAAGCATGCCTACAGCCATTTCACCATGGACATGCATACCTATTTCGCCCGGATTCGCAAAGGGCGCCCCCGCCCTCTTGAGTGCAAAGATTACCAATGGGTTCGCTGGGAGCAATTGCGGAGCGTACCGTACTCAAAGGCGGATCTCTATGTGATCGAAGCGCTTGAGGAATACTTTAAAAAGGGAGGCAGTTAATATGAAACGGATTATCAATACCAACGATGCACCGGCGCCGATCGGCCCGTACAATCAGGCTGTTAAGAGCGGACATTTGATTTTTACGGCCGGACAGATTCCTGTCGACCCGAAAAGTGGAACGATGGTTGATGGCGGCATTCGCGAACAGACAATTCAGGTGCTTGAAAACCTGAAAGCAGTTCTTGAATCGGCAGGCAGTACGCTTGCCGATGTCATCAAGACTACGGTTTATCTAAGCAATCTTGAGGACTTTCAGGAATTCAATCAGGTCTATGCGGAATACTTCGGGGGCGAATCGGCGCCGGCGCGTTCAACCGTGGGAGTTGCCGCACTGCCCAAGGGTGCGCTCGTTGAAATTGAACTGGTGGCGAAGTCATAATGGATCGCAAATCAACCAGGTCGTTGTTGCTGGCCCCTGTCATTCTTCTGGCGGTACTGATCGTGGCATTCAATTGGCCAAGATCAATTAAAAACCCAGGCTGTCAGGGAAAGACCATGGGAACCACCTACAACATCCGGCTGGCGGGCAAATTCCCGAATAAAGAACTGGAGCGCTTGACGAAGGATATTGACTCCGCACTGGTTGAAATCAACCGCCAAATGTCGACATGGGATCCATCAAGTGAAATTTCCATGTTCAACCATGCCCAGACCACGGAGCCGGTTGAGGTTTCCGCTGATTTTGCGGAAGTGGTTTCCCGGGCTCTCTCCTTCAGCGCCTCAAGCGGAGGAGCATTTGATCCCACGCTGCAGCCGCTCCTGAATCTTTGGGGATTCGGCAGTGAGGCGAAGCATCGCGCGGTTCCTTCGAAGGAAGAGATTGATCTGGCAAAGAGCCAGACCGGCTGGGAAAAAGTCAGCGTGGCGGCGCCGGACCAGCTTATCAAGAAACAGCCCGAAATATCGTTGGCCCTGGGGGCCATTGCAAAAGGATATGGAGTTGATGCCATTGCCGGATTGCTACAGGATCGGGGATATGAAAACTGGTTTGTTGAAATCGGTGGGGAGGTGACGGTTCATGGTAATAATCCTGATGGAGAACCATGGAAGATCGGCATCCAGTTCCCCTCTCCTCTTCCTGGTGACACTCGACTGCAGGGCATTCTTCACATCAGTAATGGCGCCGTCGCCACATCGGGCGACTATCGCAATTATATTGAGCAGGATGGAGCACTGTATTCGCATATTCTTGATCCTCGTTCCGGCAGGGCGCTTTACAGTACGACGGCGAGTGTATCCGTTTATGCAGACAATTGCACTGATGCCGACGCAATCGCCACCACGCTTTTTGTCATGGGGCCAGAAACTGGCATTGAATGGATTGAAAATCAGGAAGGCGTAGAGGCGCTGTTTCTGGAACGGAATCCGGATGGGTCAATTGCTGAAATCTGCAGCTCAGGCTTTTGTGCCGCTACAGAATATGATTCGCTTTCAAACGTGAAATAACCCGTCGGGTTTAACCTGCTGAAAATTTTGAAAAGGAACTCTGAATGTTAAAGATAAAATTCATTACCGTTGCTCTGGTTGCCGTTGCCATACTTTCCGGCTGTGATGACAAGGGATTGTCCCTAGATGAAAAAGAAGACAAGGACCCATTAATCAAAACGGGCCTCGCTTATATGGAACAGGGTGCATGGAAAGATGCCGAAAGCACCTTCAAGGAAGCACTGGACAAGGATCCCCTCCTCGCGAAGCCGCATCTGGAGCTGGCGCAGATTTATCAGCAGTATATCCCCAACTATGTGCATGCGATCTATCACTATGACCGATATCTGGAGCTTCGACCCGAATCCGAGAAAGCTGAACTGATTCAAAAACAGAAGCAGGAGATCATGCGGGCATTTGCGGTCAAGGCAATCAGCGACTCTCCGGAAGTAAAAAAGGCCCTGCAGAAGCTGCAACAGGAAAATACAACGTTGCGTCAACAACTGACCGCAGCAAGGCAGGCAACGGCCACTCCGGCACCGACGACAACAGCGCCCGCATCCACAGTGACGCGGAGGGTTTCTCAGCCGGCCCCTGTCGAGGCGACGCCTGCCGCAGCCACGCAAACTACCGCCAGTCACAAGATCTACTCGGTGATGAAAGGTGACACGCTTTCCAAGATCGCTACCAAGTTTTATGGTGACTCGTCAAAGTCCGATATTATTTATGACGCAAACCGGGACTCTCTTGCCAATCCGAATGCGCTTCGCATCGGGCAGACGCTCGTCATTCCGGTGCTCGGCAACTAAGGCAGAGGGAGGCAAAGCGTGAGCTCCGAGCTGCGAATCAAGACAAGCTGGGGAACGGTTGTTCTGCAACTTGATCAAGGGTTGGTTGCCCGGTGTTCTCTGCCACACCTCGTTACCGCTCCGGATATTCAGCTCATTGTTAATGAGTCCGGCGCGGATTCGATTTCTGAATTTATCAGGAAAACTCTATCCGGCGAAGTTGCTATCATTCCGACTATACGTTTTCCGTCGGGGACCGCATTTCAGCAAAAGGTCTGGCAGGGCATCCAGCAGATAGGGTTTGGCCAAACCTGCTCTTATGGAGAGCTTGCCAGGAAGATTGGATGCCCAACAGCCTATCGGGCTGTCGCCAATGCCTGCGGCCAAAACCCGTTGCCGCTTTTCATCCCCTGTCATCGGGTTATCGCTGCACACGATCGGCTCGGCGGGTTTTCGTCCGGAATTGCGTGGAAACAAATACTGCTTAAATACGAATCAAGATAGGCATTTGCGAGTGACGGAACTTGCATCCCTCACTCCTCTGAGCTAATTAAGAGTCACTTTGAAAGACAACCTCATAAGGGATTAATAATATGAATGGCTTTAAAAAGAATATAACCTCAAAGGCGCTTGCTGAGAGAACCCTCTTTCATCTGAAATACAGTCGAGGAAAGGACATGGCAGCCGCCACGACCTTCGACAAAATGATGTGTTTCTCCCACGCCGTTCGCGACATGGCTGTCGATGGTTTCATCGCAACCCAGAAACAGTATCTCGAGCAGGACGTCCGGCGGGTAAACTATCTTTCGATGGAGTATCTTATCGGCAAGATGCTTGAGAATAATATGTATGCCCTTGGCATCGAAAAAATCGCGGTTGAGGCGCTCAAGGAACTCGATATCACGATTGATGATATTCTGGCACTGGATGTCGAAGCCGGTCTGGGCAACGGCGGTTTGGGACGTCTCGCCGCGTGTTACCTTGACTCGCTTGCAACCATGGAACTTCCGGCCTACGGATACGGCATCCGCTATGAGCATGGCATTTTCCGTCAGGAGTTCGACAATGGCTGGCAGTGTGAACGCCCGGACGAATGGCTGGCGCTGGGATATCCATGGGAACTGGTCCGTCCAGAATATACGCTCCCGGTCTGCGTTTACGGTCGCGTGAAGAAAAACTTTGTGCCGGGTCGCGGTACCGCTGATGTATGGGAAGACTTCCAGGTGTTTGAAGCGGTTCCTTATGATGTGCCGATTATCGGTTACGGGGTGAGCACAGTGAATATGCTTCGCCTATGGAAATCTCAGGCAGCCGGCGGCTTTCGTCTCGATGTGTTCAATCAGGGCGACTATGTCCGCGCCGTTGAAGAAAAGAACTGGGCGGAAAACGTCTCCAAGGTGCTCTACCCATCGGATTACACCTATGCCGGCAAGGAACTGCGTCTGATTCAGGAATACTTCCTTGCATCATGCTCCGTGCGCGACATTATTCGTCGCTACAAGAAGTCCCACAATGACTTCTCCAAGTTTGCCGAAAAGAATGTCATTCAGCTGAACGACACCCACCCCACCCTCGCGGTGCCGGAACTTATGCGCGTTCTCCACGATGAAGAGCGCCTGCCGTGGGACAAGGCATGGGAAATCACGGTTAACACGTTCTGTTACACCAACCACACACTGCTGGCAGAGGCCCTCGAAAAGTGGACGGTAGATCTGCTTCAGCGTGTGCTCCCTCGTCATATGCAGATTATCTTCGAAATCAACCACCGCTTCCTGCAGAAGGTCGAAATCTCCAATCCGGGCTCCGGCGACATGATGCGCAAGGTATCGCTGATTGAAGAAGGCCCGCAGAAACAGGTTCGCATGGCCAACCTCTGCGTTGTCGGCAGTCACAAGGTGAACGGAGTTTCCGCTCTTCACTCCGATCTGCTGAGAACCAAGACCATGCCGGAACTCGACAAGGTGTTCCCTGGAAAGTTCTGCAATGTAACCAACGGTATCACGCATCGTCGCTGGCTGATCAAAGCCAACCCGGAACTGTCTGCGCTGGTATCCGATAACATCGGCGAAGGATGGAAGCGAGACCTTTCCGAAATCCGCAAATTTGAGGAGCAGGCCAAGTCGCGTTCCGTCCAGAAGAGCTTCATGGAAATCAAGCGGGACAATAAAGCCGCGCTGTGTGAAACCATTCTCGATCTGACCGGACACGTCGTTAGTCCGGACTCCCTGTTCGATGTTCAGATAAAGCGACTGCATATGTACAAACGCCAGCTGCTTAAGGCGATGCACATCATCTATCTGTATAACAAGATCAAGGAGGACCCGAAAGCCAAGATTCAGCCGCGAACCTTTATCTTTGCCGCCAAGGCGGCTCCGGCTTACCTGATTGCAAAATCGGTGATTAAGCTGATCAATACGCTGGGTGATGTCATTAACAATGACGTCGATGTTGCAGGCCGCCTGAAAGTGGTCTTTCTTCCAGACTACAATGTGTCACTGGCTGAAAAGATTATCCCCGCCGCCGATATTTCCGAGCAGATTTCTACGGCCGGCCTCGAGGCGTCCGGCACCGGCAACATGAAGCTGTCGCTGAACGGCGCGCTGACGGTCGGCACCTGGGATGGTGCAAATATTGAAATTGCCCAGAATGTCGGTGAAGACAATATTTTCATCTTCGGGCATCGGACGGAAGACCTCGCTGAAATGCGCCGGAAGGGATACAACCCGTGGTCCTACATGGACAAGTCGAAGGAACTGACCAAGGTGTTGGAAGCTATTCGGGATAACATCTTCGATCCTTCTCAGCCCGACCTGTTCAAGGATATCTACAATGACCTTACCGAGCATGGCGATTTTTACTTTTATCTGGCTGATTTCGAGGCCTACATTAAATGTAATGAAGAAGTGGACAAGCTCTATGCGACTCCCACGAAATGGGCGGAAAAGGCCATCCTGAATGTTGCCCGCATGGGCTGGTTCTCGTCGGACCGTTCCATTCAGGATTACTGTGATTATATCTGGGAGCTCAAACCCAGCCCGATTAATCAGGTCAACTAATCAGCTTTACTGCTGAGGAAGGAGTTCTCTTTAGAGACTCCTCAGGCTGTTGATAAAGCTCTCGCGGTACGCGGGGGCTTTATCACTGCTCAGGACATGCTTAAACGCAAGATGACCAAGCCGGATCGGAGCTCGGTTGCCGGTAACAACGTGACTTATCGCCAGTTCCTCAAAACCAGCCTGAGCGACCATGTGCCGAATCACTCCAGCATCAGCCGCAACCGTATCGACCGCCTTGCCGGAACGGATATCATTAAGAAGGTCTTCGACGAGATCGTGCGTCGCAGGACGCTCATCGACGGCAAGACGCTCTGTCAAAGAAAATATTATGAAGGTTCAGGAGCAATACCTGATGGCCGCATGGCCCAGAACATCAAAAAGATCGCCTGTTCTCGGTTAGACCGCCTGTTCTCGTCCATATCGGGTCTCGTGGAGCGAATATGCGCCGATCCGGGCGCACTACAAAAACCAAATATCGGACTTCGCCCCGAAAGCTCCGCGCTCTTCGCGAGCTTCTGTTAACCCTGAAAAAGAAGCCCGTCAAAATGGCGGGGTTAATCAATAATCTGAAACCGCCCGTTCCGGGCGGTTTCACAACCAAACGAAGTGTAACGGATTAGAAGCTCATCGTTGTCTTGGCGGCAAACAGATACCAGTCGTCGCCATCACTGACGCTGCGGCCCGGATTGTCATTGGCCGGATAAACGTCTTCACCGCCATTAATCCAGTGGCCTTCAAGTTTGAGAATCCAGTTTGCCGTAAAGTCAAGCCGAAGGCTCAGGGCCAGATCCTTGGTCAAACGTTCATCGTTAATATTGTCGAAGATCGAGTAGTACGATCCAACTTCAACCAGATCATTGATGCGATAGGAACTGCCCAGATAACCGCCGCTCTGTTCCATAGCGGACGTCGTACTGAAGCCCAGTGCGGGAACATTGTAAAAATCCACATCGATATCCACCTGGCTGTAGGCATACTCCGCATTGAAGATCCAGTCGCCGGTCATGTATTCCGCGGAAAGTGAACCGGAATGAACCTCTTCAAGGTCGTAAGCCGATTGAACGGTACTTCCTCCAAGGGCGGCAGGCAGTGTTGATGTTCCGATACCCTTGAATCCGAACTGGGAAGCGGTTCCGACAACACGCAGACCGGAAAGAGGCGTTAACCAGGTCAGGGAGCCGACATAGGTATTATGTGATTCGACATCTGAAATATCCACCGCGCCATCCGCTGCGAAACGAGCGGTTACCCCGCTGTTTTCCGAATCAACGTCAGTATATCCGACCTGAAGCTTGTACAGCAAATCCCCGACGCTGTTCATCGGAAGCATGCCGTAGATTTCAAAGCCATTCATGGCAGACTGAATGTCACGGAAGGTTTCGTTGTAAATGCTCTGAGGCAGAAGAATCGAGGTGCGAACCAGATCGATATCCCGAGTCTCGTTATAGAGCCCCATCGCGGCCTTGATCCGGCCGACCCGCAGTCCGATGGTATCATTGAATGAGTAGTCACCATACGCCCAGTCGACAACAAGACTGTTGTTTCCAACGGTCCCATAGTCACGGGAAAACAGCTGCACACCGGCGCGCAAGTTGTCGCTGATTGCGGTGCTGAAATTAATTCCCATCTCATTGAAATTAACGGTTCCATCCACCGTTTCGAGGGACTGGAAGTTGTAGTCTGTACTTCCCATAAATCCCTGGGAGACAAACCCGTGAACATCGACCTCCATCTGGGCAAAACCCGTCAGGCTCGATAGAACAAGGCTGAGGGCCATAACAAATCGTGTTTTTTGATTCTGCATTTTATACAACTCCGTTCTATTTCTTCGCCACTACCTTAACTTTGGACACATCTGCACTGGCGCCGACATAACCGATCGCACCGGGCGTGGCCGCAACGTATTCGATCAGCTCTGCTTCGGTTTTAACTTCCTTGGGCGGCTGGCCCTGTCCTGTGAAAACAGCCTTTTTCCAATGGCTTTTAAACTGGGAGGATGAACGACTGACAAAACTTCCGAGAAATTCTTCATGAACTGCGCCTTCGGTCAGCGTGACCGGAACCGCTTTCGTTCCATTCGGCAGTTCTTTTTTACGGCCAAGGAACAGGTTTTCAACCGTTTTGGCATCAATCGTATCTAGTCCGGCCCCAGTGTTGACCACAATACGCACCTCTGCCTGCGCCATTGTTACGCAACCGGCTACCGCAATCATGAATGTCATCCACTTTCGCATAGTCGCTTATCCTTCCTTTTTTTCGTTCTCTCTCATCTATAAAAAAAGGGCCGCCGGAAAACTGTTGCTCATTCGCATCATAACACTCGTCCAATCACGCATGGGCAATTCATATTCAGCACTTCCGAAACGAACCTTTATATATGGATATATAATAATCCAATGATCTATTCGGCACTCCCCTCGCGCAGCTTAAGTGAAAAATGTAAATAATATATAGATATAGGGATCGCTCATATTTCCGAGATAACAGGCACTAATCTTGCTTTCACTGTTCATGTGCTGTTACTAAAGAAAAAAGGGAGACAAATGAAAAGCGCATCAATATCACAAAAAATATGGCTCAGTGTGCTTGTTCTTATGGCCGGTTTCGCCTCTACGGTGATTCTGGGTATGCTGACAGGAAAGAAAGTTGAGCAAAACCTCGTTACCACATCCAACTATGTGTTTCCCGCACACTCCCTAAGTGTGGAATCAGCGGCGCTATTTAAGGAGCAGGTGGACTTCTATTCAGATACCGTCATGTTCGGCGATACCATGATGCTTGAGAACGCGGGCAGCAATGCTCTGACCATCGCAAACAATCTTCATGAAATCATGCAGCTGACAGGAATTGATGCTGATACAAAAAACATTATTCAGGATTTAAAGACCGATCTATCGGTATTCACCTCCAAGGCAAACGCTCTTTACGAACAGTGGGTCAACGCAGAAAGCCAGGGAGAAGATACCGATGCTTACATGGCGCGTGTTGTTGAAATGGGCAAAGAAACCGAAGAGCTCAAGCAACAGCTTTCCGATCTGGAAAGCAACTATGAAACCCGCCTGAAGTCGGATATCAATAAAACTTCCCGCCAGATTGTCCGTTCTCAACAGGTATCCCTTTATGTATTCGTCGGCGTTTCCGTAATATCCGGGATTCTGATCGGTTTCATTATTTCCCTGTCTATTTCAAAACCGGTTCATACCATTATTGAGAAACTGACCAGCAGTGTGCAGCACGTGGCATCATCGGCTTCCGAAATTGCCCAGAGTAACCAGATCCTTGCGGAGGGAGCAACCGATCAGGCAGCGTCTGTTGAAAGCACCACCTCAGCTCTTGAGGAAATGTCAGCGATGACCCAGCAGAACGCCCAGAATACCGGACATGCGGAGCTTCTCATGAACAAGACCCATCAGGCCGTTGAGGATGCCCGCGGAGCAATGGAATCGCTCTCCCTTTCAATGAAAGAAATTGCCACGGCGAGCAATGAAACTTCGCGCATCATTCAGACGATCGATGAAATCGCCTTTCAGACGAACCTTCTTGCACTGAATGCCGCAGTGGAAGCCGCCCGCGCAGGCGATGCCGGCAAAGGGTTCGCCGTTGTGGCAGAGGAAGTGAGAAACCTGGCCATGCGATCTGCCGAAGCGGCTAAAAATACAACCGAACTTATTGAAGACACCTCATCCAAGGTCAGCATGGGCACGACGTATGTAGCCAATACCAGTCAGGCCTTCAGTTCAGTCGTCGACAACTCGGCGAAAATGGCGGCACTGATTTCAGACATCGCCAATGCCTCCAATGAACAGTCCAAGGGTATTGAGCACATTAACCAGTCCATGGCCGGTATTGATACCTCGATCAAACACGCGGCGGCGTCTTATGAAGAGTCTGCTTCAGCAACCCAGGACATGGAACACGAAGCCATGATTCTTCACAGTGTCGTGGAGGATATGATTGCACTGATCAAAGGAAGCAAAGGATAAACGGTTAACGGGGAAGCTTGATTTCCCGGCGAATATAGGTAGGGACATCAAGATCCTGATTATTGTGGATGGTTGGATCCACATAGGCAAACTCGCCCTTGCCTACTGTTTCCAGCATAAGCTCACCCTGTTCAACCGGACGTGCCGGATTAAAACGGAACCCCATCTGCCTTCCGGAACTGTCAACAAGCGGTTCTTTCCACTGCTCCGCTGCAAGAATGATGACGGACAGCCGCCCTTCAAAAGCGGAATCCGTGATTACGCCGAAGTTCAGCCAAACATCATCGACAGCAAGCTTCTCCTGAATGCGGTTCATTACCGTCTCAACTTCACTCAATTTCAGGTCATGCCCGCCGGTCATGCCGACGATCAATCCCACCGCCGATGAGATCAGCTTCCCTTTCATCAGAAGCGGATGAGCCATAATGCCTTCGGCGACCAATGCCGCCCGATCCGCACCGGCTCCCTCAACAACGGCCACATGACAGAATCCGTCACAGTTGCGAAGCATGGTGTGGATGCATGCAAAATCCAGACCGCAAACACCGCAACGGGAAAGCAGGCGCCACAGGGAGATAATCGCATCCATCATGACCTGATGGCTGCGGGCGAATGAGATCTCTATCGGTTTGTCGGCATCGGCCCGATTCAGCAGGCGCTCATTTGAGATGCGGACAATGGCATCGGCGTGGGTACGGATGCGCTTCAGGGCATCCTCCGCAACCATGCCGACCTTCTTGCCTTCAAACTTAAAGGGCATGCCGACCATGGCCAGAACCAGTGTTCCGGCTTCGCGGGCAATACGGGTGATCACTGGAACCGCGCCGGAGCCCGTTCCGCCGCCGAGTCCGGCGACAATCACCAGCAGATCCACGTTACGGAGAAGCTTCCGGATGGCAGAGGAATCCTTTTCGACAGATTGCCGCCCCAGTTCCACATCCCCCCCGGCACTCAGCCCTCTGGTGATGGATGATCCGACGTGAATCACGCGCTCGGACTCCATGGATTCAAGTAGCCGAAGGTCCGTGTCCACGCAAACCGCATTGAGACCGGGGTTCAGATCCTGCATGGCGCATACGGCCCTGGCCCCGCTGCTGCCGACTCCCATCACGAGAATCCCGGGAGCACTGTGTTTTAAATCTGGCGCGATATTACTCACCGGCACCTCCCCACAGCAATCGAAGCAGACGCTGCCCCATGGTTGGCTTTTCGACGGTGGTCTTGAGCGATGCAGCATAGCGAACCGCCCCTATATGACAGGCAAACAGCGGCCCTTCCTTGGTCGTGGACAGGCCTTGGACATCAAACGGTTTTCCATGTATGCATGGGACATTGAAAACCTTCTGGCCCAGATCCCTCGCCCCGTTCATAAAGGCACCGCCTCCGGTCAACATCACCCCCGCGCTCAACGGCACATTCGGGCATTGACGCTCCACCTGCTCTTTCACCAACGTAAAGATTTCATCCATCCGGGCATTAATAATGGTATTCAGAGTGATTCCTCGAACCATTTTCCCGGTAAAGCCCTGCGTAGCCGCCGGAATCGAAATATTATGATCGCGCTCCATGAGATTCGTCAGGGCGCATCCGGCTTTTTTCTTGATAAATTCGGCCTGAGACAAAGGGATTTGCAATCCGATGGAAATATCATTCGTAATGTGATCGCCGCCCACGGCAAACGATCCGGCAGTCAACACAAAACCATCGTAACAAACTACATAATCCGTGGTTCCGGCACCAATGTCCACCACGAGAACGCCGGCCTTTTTCTGTTCATCGGTCACAACAGCCATCGACGCGCACAACCCGCTGAAAACCGCATCGGAACAGGCAATCGGAACGTCGTCAACCAGCTTTCTGAAATTGTCAACAGCGCTGCGTTTCCCATGAATACTCAGCATATCCACGCGCAGCTCTTCGCACGCCATGCCGACCGGACTGGTTACATTCAGCGTGTCGTCAACCTGAAAATACTGTTGGAGCGTATGCAGGCGGATACGGTTTTCCGGAAGAGAAATGCGTCGTGCAATTTCGCAGACCTCTGTCAAATCCGATTCATCCACTTCGGCCAGCCGGTTATCGGATGGATCGACAATGCGGTGAATCCCGGTGCTTTTCTTTGATTCCGCTTCGCCGCCGGAGGTAATGAGAACAACCGAATGGATTGATTTTCTCCAATTTTCCTCTGCGGACTTGATGGCCTTCCGCGCACACGCAATGGCATCATCGCGATTCGTGATTTCACCCTTGCGGATCCCTCTAGATTCCGCCTCGCCGACGCCGATCACGCTGACAACTCCGTCGTCGCGTACTTCGCCGACCATGACCCGGATCGCATGTGTGCCGATCTCTAAAACTGCTGTTGCATCCAATGCCATTTTAAACCTGCTTAATAATATCGCACCGGAGCTTTTTCTGAATTGAGGGTGAGATCAATTTCCTTGATCCGTTTTCCCTGTGACGTGGCAAATTCAATCACGGAAGCGAGATAGTACAGCTTAGTTTCCATCTGGAAACGTGGCATGCGTACCCGGGTCGGGCGCGAACCACGCAGACGGATATCAATAAAATCATCATACGTGATATCCATCGTATCGATCGGAACAAGATCCCTCAGATATTGCTTGCTCTCGCACAGCCCGATAATCTCAAGAGCATAATCAATGTCGTTGTCTTCTAGCTCCGTTCCCATAACAGCCGTATGATCATACCCTTTAACAAGCGGAAGACGCTCGAGTTCGGCATTAACGCGGGGCGGCAACAGATATCCATAGCGATCAAGTAGCCGCGGCACCTTATAATCCCCTATCATAATGCGGGCAACGGGCACGCGCTCCTTGACGTGCACGTAAAGTGTACTGGGCAGTTCCCGTGTAAGTTCGACAGACTCAACAACCGGCAACACTTCCAGTTTTTCTTCGATCTCGTCAAAGCCGAAGGAAAAAAGGTTCATATCCTCCCTCAACCCGGAGGCGTCCCGAATCATCTGCTCCGTAAGTCTTCCGTCGCAGCTGACGACTAAATGCTGGATACGAAAGCGCGGATTCTCTGAAAACAGCTTCTGTCCGGCATAATGAAAGGTCCATGCCAGTCCGCCAAGGAGGAGCAGCAACAGCAGTAAGGCAACGGTAACAACCACGGAACGCTGAGCAATCACGCCCGCATCAGTTCCTTTACGCTTTTTCGCGCGCACGTATTGAGGTTTTGTTGTTCTGCCTGAGATCTTTCGAGCTGCCATTTGTACATCCTTAAATCAAGTCGAACACTATAGATGAGCGAGTTCCATGATGCGACAGCAAAGCTCCGAAAAACCAATTCCGCGGGCCCTTGCGGCCTTGGGGAGCAGGCTGGTTGCAGTAAATCCGGGAATGGCATTCAGTTCCAGAACATAGGCGTTTCCGTCCGGCGAGAGACGAAAATCTATCCTGCCGAAATTTTCAGCGCCAAGGCATTCAAAGGTCTGCAGTGCCAGAGCCTGAATGCGTCGCGTGGTCTCATCATCAAGAACCGCCGGAATGTCGTAACGCGTATCGCCGCTGGTATACTTTGCCTTAAAATCGTACCACTCGGTTGCCGGGATGATTTCCACGACGGGAAGAACCTCTCCATCAACGATACCAACCGTCAATTCCCTACCTTCGATATATTTTTCCACGAGTGCATCATCTGAAAGGTGGAGTACCCCGCGAATCGCTTCCGCCCAGTCATTCTCCTCCATTACCAGATAGCACCCCACGCTTGAGCCTTCCCTCGGAGGTTTAACCACCAGAGGAACCGGCAGTGTTCGCTGATCTCCGGCAGAAAGAACCTCCCCCGGAGCAACCGGGACGCCATGTTTAATAAGCCGGTCTCGGGTCAGCACTTTATCGAAGGAAATACGGCTCGATTCGGCGCCGGACCCGGTAAAAGGGATTTTTCGATCCATCAGGATCTGTTGAATGCTCCCGTCTTCACCGAATCGTCCGTGCAACGCAACAAACACAGCCTCGATTTCAGAGGGAATAAGCAGTTCGGTCGAATCAATATCCATCTCGATTACGTCATAGCCCCCCTCACGAAGGCCGGCGGCAATAGCCGCGCCGGACCGGAGAGAAACATCCCGTTCCGAAGAAA
Organism: Pontiellaceae bacterium; assembly: GCA_016937945.1. Taxonomy (GTDB): domain Bacteria; phylum Verrucomicrobiota; class Kiritimatiellia; order Kiritimatiellales; family Pontiellaceae; genus Pontiella. The sequence continues at coordinate 17,674 of JAFGVP010000168.1, forward strand.
TCCCGCCCATAAGAACCGCTACTTTAGAGAATCTTTTGCCCATATTTACCCCTTGAAATTCAGATCTTTGATTAACACAAAATCGCCGGAGGCGGAAAGCCGGAACCTGCAATTGCCTCCGTTTTTTGAAATCTGTAATACTTGAGTTAATATACAAGCAACAAACTCCGGAAGTCATGCAGGTCATTCGTACAGATTGGATATATAATGAACTGGATCGAAATCAGAGACGATTGTGCAATTCTAAGCATCCGGGTGATTCCCCGGGCATCGAAGGATGAAATCATGGGCCTGCTAGGAACAGAGGCGTTAAAGATTCGGATCCAGGCACCGCCCGTTGAGGGAAAAGCAAATGTCTACCTCGTGAAATATCTCTCAAAACGGTGGAAAATCCCTCGATCAAATCTGGAAATTCTCTCTGGAGAAACAGGGCGAAACAAGCGAATCCGGATTAATGATCCCTCGGCGGAACTCATTGAAACGATCAGTGCCCTTGAGAAGATGTGAGCACTTCGCTTGCCTTTCCATTTTTCACCTGCTAGAAGAGCGCGCATGAAATCTGTAATTGTTGATGAACTTAAACACCATGGACCCTTCACCCTGCTTGGAGCGCTGATTGGCGTGGTCGGCGTTTTGCTGTTGCAGCGCCTGATGCCTAATGCCCTGCAGACCCAGCGCGTTGAAGCCCTTTTTGAATTTTCACATCCACTACACGTATTCCTCAGTGCGCTCGTAACCGCAGCGGTCTACAAAAACTATCGGGGACGTCCGCATCACTCGAAAACCGGCATGATTGCCGTGGTTCTCGTCGGTTATTTCGGATCGATCGGCATTGCGACCCTGAGTGACTGTATTGTGCCATACTGGGGCGAGTTGCTGATGGGATGGGATCACGCGCATGCGCACATTGGAATCATAGAAATGCCGGTAATCATAAATCTGGCGGCCCTGCTCGGTATAGGCGGAGCTTTCTTCTCGAGTCAGACCCATTTTTCGCATGGCGGCCACGTCTTGCTGAGTACGGCGGCCTCCCTTTTTCACATGCTGCGGGTTCATCCGGATTCTTTCTCCATCTCTGAGAGTCTGATGGTTACCGCCTTTCTTTTCCTTGCCGTCTGGGGCCCCTGCTGCCTGAGTGATATTGTCTTCCCGCTAATATTCACGCGAAAAGAATCCTGATTTTCTCATTATCAAGAATTAAATGGCAGATGAAATCGACTCCTTTGCGGGAAACCGCACGAATTGTGGCAAAGTGCCGCAGGCTCCGAGGAGTGGCATAAACTGTGCATGGATTTCATACATGAAGTCCAAAAAAAAGATTCTCTGGCTCAGTGATATGGATGTAGGCCTGTTCGTCAGCTATCAGATTACCTCATCCCTGCTGACAACAAAACTATTCCGATTTATTACTCTGAATACCATTCCGCTGAGCCGGGTCATGGATCTCCGCGAAGCCGCGGCGTCCGATGTCACGCGCCTGAACCACCTGAACTGGTTTACCTTCCTCCCATGGAAACGCAGCCGATGCCCTGTGTACACCTTGCAGGCTGCCGAAAATTCTCCGAGAATTTTCATGAAACTGAACCGGGGATCCCACATTGAAATGAAGAATAGATTGGATGGCCGCCTCCATGGCTGATCAAAACGAGCCGATACTGTTATCTCCCCTGCGCCCGGGCGTGTTCTGTTCATATGTCCTGTCAGGAGAGCATATTCTGGTTCGACTTCTGGGAATTGTCACGATCCGCAGGATTCATCTGGCTGCAGTACACTATCTTCGACTCGCAAGCCGGTCAGAAGTTCCCGTTGGCATGTTGCTCCTTCACTGGCCGCGCTTCCTTTCAATCCGCAAAAAATCCCTGCCGGTTTATGTTTTACAAACACGTTCCCGTCACCGTTTTTTTCTGATCATGCAAAGCGGGGCTCATTTTCAGCTACGAACCGAGATCGGTCGATATGCTCCGCTCAAGAGGACGCGAATGGCCGCATAACCCCTGCTTTGCACAAAAAAAGACCCGCCAGAAAGCGGGCCTTTTTTCTAAACGGACATTCTATGCCTAGCCTTTGATTGCCGCCTGCGCAGCCGCAAGACGGGCGATCGGAACGCGGAACGGTGAGCAACTCACATAGTTCAGGCCAGCCTTGGCGCAAAACTTCACGCTTTCCGGATCTCCGCCATGTTCGCCGCAAATGCCGCACTTCAGCTCTGGTCGGGTTTCCCTGCCGCGCTCAACGCCGAGCTTCACCAGCTGGCCGACACCGCTCTGGTCCAGATGCTGGAACGGATCGGACGGAAGAATCTTTTCCTTCAGATAATCCGGGAGGAACGTTCCAATGTCATCGCGGCTGTAACCGAATGTCATCTGCGTAAGGTCATTCGTGCCGAAGCTGAAGAATTCTGCTGTCTCGGCAATTTCATCCGCCGTTAGGGCGGCACGCGGGATCTCAATCATGGTTCCCACCATGTATTTTACATCCACGCCGGTCTTCTGAATGACTTCATCAGCGGTTTTGCGGACAATCTTCTCAAGAAAGTCGAGCTCCGCCTTGGTGCCGATCAACGGGATCATGATTTCCGGCAGCACTTTAACCTTGGACTTTCCCTTGGACATCTTGCACGCCGCGCCGATGATTGCCTGCGTCTGCATCACACACAGTTCCGGATAGGTAATGGAGAGACGACATCCGCGATGTCCCAGCATCGGATTGAACTCATGCAGTTCCTGAACCCGCTCGGTCACTTTTTTCAGGGAAACGCCAATCCGTTTGGCCATTTCCTGCTGATCCTTGCGCGTGTGCGGAACGAATTCGTGCAGCGGCGGATCAAGCAGACGCACCGTAACCGGCAATCCGTCCATGGCCTTGAAGATGCCCTCGAAGTCCTTCTGCTGATGCTTCAGCAACTTGGCGAGCGCCGTCTTTCGGGAAATTTCGTCCTCCGCAAGGATGAATTCACGAATGGCCCAGATCCGGTCGCCCTCAAAGAACATGTGCTCCGTCCGGCAAAGACCGATACCTTCAGCACCGAACGAACGGGCAGCGGCCGCATCCTTCGGCGTGTCTGCATTCGTGCGGACATTGATCTTACGATTGCTGTCGGACCAGCGGGAAACCTCTTCATACATCTTATAGATCGGGTCCTGCTTTGCCGTGGCACGTCCTTCGACAACGGCAGCAACAACCGGGCTTACCTGGGTCGGGATCTGTCCTTCATAAACCAGGCCGGTAGAGCCGTTCAGGCTCAGCCAATCGCCTTCCTTTAGAACCTTCTTGCCAATCGTGACGGTCTTTTTCTTGTAATCGATCTTAAGTTCGCCGGCGCCGCAAATACAGCACTTGCCCCAGCCTCGAGCAACCACCGCCGCGTGCGATGTCATACCGCCGGTAGAGGTCAGAACGCCCTGAGCCGCCCACATGCCGCCCACATCTTCCGGGCTTGTTTCGTGCCGGACCAGGACAATCTTCTCATCCGGGTTCTTTTTGATAGCGGCTTCAGCATCGTGGGCCTCAAACATAATTTTACCGACGGCTGCCCCGGGGCCTGCCGGGAGACCGGATGTGATCTGCCGGGCTTTCTTTTCGGCTGCGATATCGAAGACCGGGAAGAGCAGCTGCTCAAGATCATCACCGGAAAGTGTCATGAGCGCTTCTTTCTGGGTCAGGATCTTCGGCTGGGCTTCGCCGGAGAAGACATCCTTGCCGGTAGCCATTTCAACCGCCCAGCGAACACCGGCCAGGCCGGTACGCTTCGCATTACGGGTCTGCAGCATGAACAGCTTGCCTTCCTGAACCGTAAACTCGATATCCTGCGGATGCTTATAATGCTTCTCGAGACGGGCCATGATCTTCTGAAGATCCTTGTAAGCCTTCTTCCAGACCTTGGATTCTTCGTTCGGCATATCGTCAAGATGCTTCGGTGTACGAATGCCGGCGACCACGTCTTCACCCTGCGCATCGATCAGGTATTCCCCCATTGGGCGGCTGTCGCCGGTGCCGCCGTCGCGCGTGAATGCCACGCCGGTACCGGACTCCTTGCCCATGTTGCCGAAGACCATCGTGCAGATGTTGACAGCGGTACCAAGCAGGCCGCTGATCTTATTGATCTGACGGTACTTTTCCGCACGCTCGGAATTCCATGAACCGAAAACGGCGCGAATAGAAAGGTCCAGCTGTTCCATCGGATCCTGCGGAAACGGCTTCTTTACCTTGTCCTTGTAGACCTTCTTGTAGATATCAACGAGCTCCTTGAGCTGTTCGGCGCTCAGGTCGGTATCTTCCTTTGCCTTGTACTTTTTCTTGAGTGCTTCAAGTTCCACTTCAAAATCGTGATGGTTCAGCCCCGTGTAAGGCCCCATGACAACATCGCCGAACATATCGATAAATCGCCGATAACAATCCCATCCCGTACGTTCGTTACCGGTCTGTTCGATAAAGCCGAGAACCGATTTATCCGTGAGGCCGAGGTTAAGCACAGTGTCCATCATGCCGGGCATCGATACGGCAGCGCCGGAGCGGACCGAGACAAGCAGCGGATCCTTCGGATCACCCAGCTTTTTGCCCATGTTGGTCTCCAGTTTCTTCAACTGCGCCTTCAGCTGTTTCTCCATTTCCGGAGGATATTTGCCGCCGGTCTTGGAATAGTAGGCACAGGCTTCCGTGGAGATGGTCAATCCCGGAGGAACCGGAAGGTTTGCGTTGGCCATTTCCGCCAGGTTGGCTCCCTTGCCGCCCAAAACGGCTTTCATGCTGCTGTCACCTTCAGTGAGCTCTTTCGAGATCCCGTAGAAATAGACATATTTCTTCTGTGCCATGTATTTTCTCCTTTTTCAGTAAAATCGGTGATCGTAAAAAACGATCTATGTTTATCAGAGCAAAATACAGAGTCAAGGCCCCCATTGTTCAATATGCGTTCAATATGACTGCTTTTGGGGGGCTATTGTATCCCCCCGAAAAATCCGAATACCAAAAAACAACAGACACAACGGCCTATTCTTTCGGAAAATGAGGACACTCCTCTGCACAAACCATTGGCGCCCAGCATCTAAATATTTATACACCATAAATGATTGCAAGGGGTCGATCGGACATGGATGATATTCCGAATTTTGGACAGAACAGGTTTCTTGCAAACGTAATTTACGGATGAAATTTATGAAAAAAGCAATTATTGCACTAGAGGACGGGACCTGCTTTGAAGGCCGGGCTTTCGCCGGATCGGGCGAGTTTTATGGCGAGCTGGTTTTCAATACATCAATGACCGGTTATCAGGAAATCCTGACCGACCCGTCCTACCACGGACAGATCGTAACCATGACCTATCCTCTGATCGGCAACTACGGCATCAACGAAGAGGATGCCGAATCCCGCGCCATCTTTGCCGCCGGACTGGTGATAGGTGAAATATCGCGCATCTACAGCAACTGGCGCGCCACTAAATCTCTTGCCGAGTATCTCGAAGAAAACGGAAAAATCGGCATCGATCAGGTCGATACGCGTTCCATCACCCTCCATATCCGGGACAAAGGCGCCATGAAATGCGTTATCTCCACGGAGGATCTGGACAGGGACAGTCTGGTTGCCAAAGCAAAAGCCTCCGACGGCCTTGTGGGCCGCGACCTTGCAACCGAAGTAACCATTGATAAGACATATGTCTGGCCGACCGGCGGAAAGGCCGATGCCGAATTCCGCGTGGCCGTCATTGACTGCGGGATCAAGCTGAACCAGCTCCGCATTTTCGAACAGCTCGGCTGTGAATGTACGGTCTATCCGGTTACCACGCCGGCCTCCGAAATCCTGGATGCCAACCCCGACGGCATCTTTGTTTCAAACGGACCGGGCGATCCCGCCGGCGCCGCAGATATTACCCGGCTTGTGGGCGACCTGATTGCATCCAAACGTCCGATGTTCGGCATTTGCTTCGGTCATCAGATGCTTGGCCGTGCGCTGGGCGCCGACACCTATAAGCTTAAATTCGGACATCGCGGCGGCAACCAGCCGATTCAGGACCTGCGCACCACCAAGGTGGAAATTGCATCGCACAATCATGGTTTCTGCATTGATGCCGACACCGTTGACCCAGCAGTGGCAGAAGTGACCCATGTCAACCTGAACGACAACACGGTGGCGGGCCTGAAGCATAAGCAGCAGCCGCTCTTCTGCGTCCAGTATCATCCGGAAGCCGCGCCGGGCCCGCACGACCCGTTCTACCTCTTTGAGGAATTCATCGACTTAATGAAGGAAAATAAATAATGAACCATCCCGAATGGATTGCCATCCTCGACTATGGCTCACAGGTAACTCAGCTTATTGCCCGACGCCTCCGCGAACAGAAGGTCTATTGCGAAATCATTCGCTTTGATACCCCGGCGGAAGAACTTAAAAAACGCGCGCCCAAAGGCATCATCCTCTCCGGCGGTCCCTGCAGCGTGCCGGATGAAGATTCGCCGAAATGTGATCCGGCCCTGTTTGATCTCGACATTCCGGTGCTCGGCATCTGCTACGGGATGCAACTGACCGCCCAGACCCTTGGCGGTTCGGTCCGGCCCGGTGCAAAGCGCGAATACGGAAAAGCCATGATGCGCATCACCAAGGATTCCCCGCTGTTCAAGGGACTCTCCCCCGACCTGCAGGTCTGGATGAGCCACGGGGACAAGGTGGAAACCATGCCGGAAGGCTTTGAAGTTGTTGCCGAATCTGACAACTGCCCCTTTGCAACCATGCAGAATCTTGAGCGCCGCATTTTCGGGGTTCAGTTCCATCCGGAAGTGGTCCACACCCCTCAGGGCAAGGAAATGCTCTGGAACTTCGCATTCAAAATATGCGGATGCTCCGGCGACTGGGAAATGTCGAAATTTATCGAAAGCACCGTCAAATCCATCCAGGAAAAGGTGGGCGAAGACCACGTCCTGCTCGGCCTGAGCGGCGGGGTTGACTCGTCGGTTGTGGCCGCCCTGCTCCATAAGGCGATCGGCGACCAGCTTCACTGCGTCTATGTCGACAACGGGCTGATGCGCTACCGCGAAACCGAAGAAATCGAAGAGCTCTTCGGGAGCGCCTTCGGAATCGACCTGCACGTAGCGCGCTCCGGCGACCTTTTCCTTAGCAAGCTGGAAGGTGTGTCTGATCCGGAGAAAAAACGTAAGATTATCGGCAGCACCTTCATTGATGTGTTTTCCGAAAAAGCCCGCGGACTCAGCGACCGGGTAAAATTCCTCGGACAGGGCACACTCTATCCGGACGTCATTGAATCGGTTTCCCCGATCGGCGGCCCCTCGGCAACCATCAAGAGCCATCACAACGTCGGCGGCCTTCCCGAAGACCTCCAGTTCGAGCTGGTAGAACCCCTGCGCGAACTCTTCAAGGATGAAGTGCGCGCTGTCGGCCGCGAACTCGGACTCCCGAGCTACGTGGTTGATCGCCAGCCCTTCCCCGGCCCCGGTCTGGCCGTCCGTATTATCGGCGACATCACCCCGGAGCGCATCGAAGTCCTTCAGCAGGCCGACCTGCGCGTTCGCGAAGAAATCATGAAGATGCCGAACCATCTCGATGTCTGGCAATACTTCGCCGTACTGCTTCCCATCCAGTCCGTCGGAGTCATGGGCGACGACCGTACCTATGAAAACGTGGTTGCTGTGCGCGCGGTTGAAAGCCGGGACGGAATGACGGCCGACTGGTACAAACTGCCGTACGAAGTGATGGATTCCATATCAAACCGTATTATTAACGAAGTCCGGGGCGTGAACCGCGTCTGTTACGACATCAGTTCAAAGCCGCCGTCCACCATCGAATGGGAATAGTTTTCAGGAGAGATCATGCCTAAGAGAGAAGACATTAAACATATTCTGATTATCGGCTCAGGCCCCATTGTTATCGGGCAGGCCTGTGAATTCGACTATTCCGGCACTCAGGCCTGCAAAGCCCTGCGTGAAGAGGGATACACCGTATCGCTGATTAATTCCAACCCGGCCACAATCATGACGGACCCTGCCACGGCAGACCGAACCTATATTGAGCCGATCACTCCGGAAGCCGTTGAAAAGATCATCATCAAGGAAAAGCCGGACGCCATTCTTCCGACACTCGGAGGGCAGACGGCCCTGAATACCGCTATGAAGTTGGTGGAAAAAGGAATCCTCGAGAAGTACGGCGTAGAAATGATCGGCGCAAAATATGACGCCATCATGCGTGGAGAAGAGCGCGATCTCTTCAAGACCGCCATGGCCGAAGTCGGCATTGAAACCCTTCGCAGTTATGAAGTACATGACCTGGAAACGGCCCGCAAGGTGGCTGAAAAGGAGCTGGACTTTCCGATCATCGTGCGCCCGTCCTTCACGCTGGGCGGCACAGGCGGCGGCATTGCCAACGACATGGATGAACTGATGGTTATCGCGGAATCCGGACTGAAGGCCAGTCTGACTACCGAAGTCCTGCTGGAAGAATCCGTGTTTGGATGGAAAGAGTTCGAAATGGAGGTCATGCGCGACAAAAAGGATAATGCGGTGATTATCTGCTCCATTGAAAACATGGACCCGATGGGCATCCACACCGGCGACTCCATCACAGTGGCGCCGGCGCAGACTCTGACCGATCGCGAATACCAGCTTATGCGCGACGCATCACTTAAAACATTGCGCGCAATCGGCGTCGAAACCGGCGGATCAAACGTACAGTTCTGCATTCACCCGGAAACCGGCCGCATGGCGATTATCGAGATGAATCCGCGCGTGTCGCGCTCGTCTGCACTGGCGTCCAAAGCCACCGGCTTCCCGATTGCCAAGCTGGCGGCCAAGTTGGCCGCGGGCTATACGCTGGACGAGCTTCCCAACGACATCACGAAAGAGACGCCGGCCTGTTTTGAGCCGTCGATCGACTACGTGGTCACGAAAATGCCCCGCTTCACCTTTGAAAAATTCCCGGCCGCCAACCCGATGCTCGGCGTCAGCATGAAGTCCGTTGGGGAAACGATGGCAATCGGCCGCAATTTCAAGGAGTCGTTGCAGAAAGCATTCCGCTCACTGGAAATCGGCGTTGACGGACTGGATCTCAAGGCCGAGGCAAAGGTTGATATCGCCAAACTCGATAACTATCTGCAGACCACCTGCACCGAGCGGACCATCGCGATCAAGATTGCGCTCAAGAAGGGATACTCGATCGAAAAACTCAACGAAATGACCCGTCTGGACCCCTGGTTCATTGATCAGATCCTGCAGATCGTGGAAATTGAGAAGGAAATTTACGATGCGGCGGAGCTCGATTATGACCTCTTGAAGAAAGCCAAGAAAAACGGCTTCTCTGATGAGCAGATTGCGGCATTGCGCGGATGTAAGGGCAACGATATCCGCGCCCTCCGCAAGCAGCTCGGCATCATTCCGGTTTACAGTCTCGTGGATACCTGCGCCGGTGAGTTTGAAGCCTCTACGCCGTACTTCTACTCCTGCTATGCGGATCTTAATGAAACCCGCAAGACGGACAAGAAGAGCGTTATTGTACTCGGTTCCGGCCCGAACCGAATCGGACAGGGTATCGAGTTTGACTATTCCTGCGTGCATACCGTCAAGGCGCTGCGGGAAATGGGGTATGAGGCCATCATGGTCAACTCCAATCCAGAAACCGTATCGACCGACTACGACACCTCGGATAAACTCTATTTCGAGCCGCTGACTTTCGAAGATGTGATGAACATTTACGAAGCAGAGCAGCCCATTGGCATGATTGTTCAAATGGGCGGCCAGACACCGCTTAATCTTGCGGACCGCCTGCTCGAAGCCGGCGTTCCGATCCTCGGCACCTCTCCAAAGAGCATTGCTGCGGCTGAAGACCGTGAATTGTTCCGCCAGCTACTGGATAAGCTGGAACTCAAACAGCCGGAATCCGCAACGGCCAAGACGCTTGCCGAGGCGGAAATCATTGCAAAGCGCATCGGTTTCCCGGTCATGATCCGCCCGTCGTTTGTTCTCGGTGGACGCGCCATGATGGTAGCCTACGAAGAAGAGGAACTTGAACCCTTCGTTAAGGCGGCATTTGCGGCGAGCCCGGATTATCCGGTGCTCATCGACCGCTTCCTCGAACATGCGATTGAAGTCGACGTGGATCTGGTTTGTGACGGAACGGACGTTTATGTCGGCGGCGTGATGGAACACGTCGAAGAAGCCGGCATTCATTCCGGCGACAGTGCCTGCTCCATTCCGCCCTACACACTCAGCGAATCCATGGTCAACCGGATCAAGGAAGCCTGCACCGCCATGGCACTTGAACTGGATGTTCATGGACTCATGAATGCGCAGATCGCGGTCAAGGATGATGAATTCTATATCATTGAGGTAAATCCCCGCGCATCGCGTACTGTTCCGTATGTGAGCAAGGCGACCAATGTGCCGCTTGCCAACGTTGCCACGCAGATTGCCATGGGCAAAACGCTCAAAGAACTGGGTTATGTCGGGTTCGTGCCGAAGGTGGAATGGTATGCCGTGAAAGAAGCGGTCTTTCCGTTCAACCGCTTTGCAGGGGTTGACCCCATTCTCGGTCCGGAAATGAAATCCACCGGTGAGGTGATGGGGATCGATACCTGCTTTGAACTCGCCTTCTGGAAAGCTGAAATTGCAGCCGGTCAGGTACTGCCGACGGAAGGCACTGTCTTCCTGAGTGCGAAAGATCGGGACAAGGACTGGATTGTCGAAATCGGCCGCAACTTTTCGGAACTCGGATTCAAGCTCGTTGCAACCGAAGGAACAGCGCAGGCCCTGCACAGCGCCGGACTGGAAGTCCTTCTGACACACAAGCTCTCCGAGGACGGCAAGAATGTGATCGACCTGATGAAGGAAGAAGGCGTGCAGCTGCTGGTCAATACGCCCAGCGGTCCGGTCGCCCGGGTGGATGAAATCAAGATTCGTTCAGAAGCGATCCTGCGCGGATTGCCGATCGTAACCACCGAGTCCGGCGCCCGCGCATCAGCCAAAGCCATTCAGTACATTAAGTCGAATGATTGGAATGTACGCCCGATTCAGGAATACCACAACGGCTAGCCCGTACGGTGGTGAACGGAAAAAGACCGGATGCTTTAACAGCACCGGTCTTTTTTTATGAACGGCAGCTTTTTTAAAAACACAATGAACGCCGGACAGAACAGATGGTCCACCCTATTATACGTGTGAATAAGCAGAGGGTTTTTCATTCTCCTTTACCCCTGCTTCAAGGCGGCCGGAAGACTCGGCCGCCTTTTTTTGTGCCGCCATTTCCTTGCGGCGCGGTGTCTTAAAGCAGATACGGGCAATCCAATCCATGAATTCCTCTTCGCCGCTCAGCATCTCAATTTCTACACGCAGGAACATGATCGGAATATCCCGCCGATCCACAAACGGAAATCGGACCGCATCCTTTTCCGTAGTAAGAATAGCTTCGGCCCCCCGCTTAATGCTCCAGTTGATCGTATTGATGATCTCCTGCTGAGAAAACCGATGATGATCTGCGAACCGCCGGGTATAAATAATTTCAGCACCGAGCTTTTCAAGGGCTTTCTCAAAGCTTTCAGGCACGGCGATGGCCGAAACCGCTGCAATTTTCATCCCATTCAGGTAGCTGAGGTCGTGCGTTCGATCGCCGAAGACATCCTTAAGGTATTTATTGGCATGACGGCATTCCGAGATTTCCGCGACCGGATTAAGACGTCGAAGCTGCTCCTTGAGTTCCTGATCGCCGCCATCGTTGCATTTCGTGATAAAGATAAATCCGGCGCGCTTAATATTTCGCATCGGTTCGCGCAACAGGCCACGCGGCAATAGATGTCCGCCGCCAAAGGGGTTGGTCCGGTCCACCAAAGCAATATCCAGTCGGTTTCCAAGCTTTAAATACTGAAAGCCGTCATCGAGAATCAGCGTATCGCATCCCAGTTCCTTAATGGCATATTTCCCGGCCTTGACGCGATCCTTATCAACTACGACAGCAACCTCTGGAAGATTGGACGCCAGCATGTACGGCTCATCGCCTGCGGTCCAGGAATCGAGAAGCAGGCGGTTCCCGTCGGAAACTACGCGCGGCGGAGTCTCAATCTTTCCGGTTGTAACGCGCTGTACCATTTTCTGAAAAAACGGCAGTTCCTTGCTCTTATACCCCCGGCTCAGGATGGCCACTTTGCGGCCCTGCTGCTGAAGATTCTTCGCAAAAACCTCCACAACCGGTGTCTTTCCGGTGCCGCCGACGGTCAGATTTCCGACGCTGATCACCTGGCAACCCAGCGTGCTGGGGCGAAGGATTCTATGCCGATATAGTTGAAGCCGTAGCTGAACAATAACGCCGAAGAGTAATGAAAGCAGTGTAAGGATGGCTCGGAGAATCGATGGCCACTTGCCCGTACGGCTTCCATCGAGCACGGAGAGCATGTAGGTTTCGAACTGTTCGGATTTTCGCTTGTGGGCCATATGTTAAAATCGGGATCAAATGCGCATTTAAGACAGCATATACGAAGAAATTCATTCATCAAGAATGGACTTCATCGTCATGCCGTCTAAAAAACGTACTTTGAAACGGAATTATGTACGGGTCTAAAGACCGACAGCTTTACGCAGCACATCAACCTTGTCGGTCTTCTCCCACGGGAACATGGATCGACCGAAGTGACCATACGCCGCAGAATCGCGATAACTCCATCCGGAAGGCGTAAGCAACCCGAGATCTTCAATCAGTGCACGGGGGCGGAAATCAAAAATTTCACCCGATTTGATAACTTCTTCGATCAGGTGATCGTCCACCGTGCCGGTGCCATAGGTATCAATATTGATACTCAGGGGCTTTGCCACGCCGATAGCGTACGCCACCTGGATTTCGCATTTTGCAGCCAAACCGGCAGCCACGATATTCTTTGCGGCGTAACGCGAATAATAAGCGGCGGAGCGGTCGACCTTGGAGGGATCTTTACCGGAAAAAGCGCCTCCGCCATGACTGCCGACACCGCCATAGCTGTCCACGATAATCTTTCGGCCGGTCAGTCCGGCGTCACCGTGCGGTCCTCCGATCACGAATTTACCGGTCGGATTAATGAAGTACTCGGTATCTTTCTTGAGCAATCCGGTCGGTTCCAGAACCTCCTGCACAACCTTGATCAGGTCCGCACGGATCTGCTCCAACGGCACGTCGTCCGTCTGGTGGGAAATAACAACCGTTTCGATCGACTTTGGTTTGCCGTTAACATGAAGAATCGAAACCTGTGACTTGGAGTCGGGGCGAAGATAATCAATGGCGCCGGACTTGCGAATCTGCTGCAGCGCATCAAGCAAGCGATGGCTGTAGGCAATCGGTGCAGGCATCATCTCTTCCGTGTCGTCACAGGCATAACCGAACATCATGCCCTGATCCCCGGCGCCCTGCTCGGCATAAAGTCCTTCACCTTCCGTCACTCCCTGCGAAATATCGGGGGACTGACTGTGCAGTCGGTTAATGTATTCGAATGTTTCACTGCAAAACTCGAGCTCTTCGCGGTCATATCCGATATCCCGAACAACTTTGCGGGCAATCTGCTCAAAATCGATATCATTCCATCCGGCACAGGTAATTTCACCGGCATTCACAACGAGGTTGGTGGTCGTCAGGGTTTCGCATGCAACCCGGCTCGCAGGATCGGCGGCAAGACAGGCATCTAGGATTGCGTCTGAAACCTGATCGCAGACCTTGTCCGGGTGTCCTTCGGAAACTGATTCGGACGTAAACACGTGATCCTTGCGGATTTTACTCATATTGGAACCTCTATTCGTTTATTCGGATTAGTGGATATATGCATGAAATCTAGCGAACCGACCCCGAATCTTCGATCAAAAAAATGCGCCAAATGCCGTTTTATTCCTCCATGCTTGACCCCCCTCAGGCGGCCACCTACTGTTCGTTCTGTATGAAAGAATATACTAAAGACGATCTCATCAATTTTCTTCCTTCGTTCAACACCTTTGTCGGTATTGATTCCGACGGCTGTGTATTTGATACCATGGAAATCAAGCAGAAGGATTTTTTCCATCCTCACATCATTCGGCATTGGAGGCTGGGAGCCATCGAACCGCAGGTTCGTGCCGCCGCCGAGTTCGTGTATCTCTATTCCACCTATCGCGGCCTGAACCGTTTTCTCGGATTATGTAAAACCTTTGAACTGCTACAGGACTGGCCGGAAGCACGCGATAACGCCGATCTGCCGGATCCGGCCGATCTGCGCGTCTACTGCGACTCCGGCCTTCCGCTGAGTAACAGCACGATTCTCGCCGAAGCTGAACGAACGGGAAGCAAGTTGCTCGCCGAAGCTTATGCATGGAGCATGGAGCTGAATGCGGATATCGACCGGAATATGCCGGTTCCTCCGCCATTTCCCGGCGTCGAAAAGGCCCTCCGGCGCATTCAGGATAACTCCGACGCCATTGTTATCTCGCAGACGCAGGCTGTGGCGTTGCTAAAAGACTGGTATCGCGATGATCTGGCGCGTTATGTCTCGGTCATCGCTGGACCTGAACTGGGTAGCAAGGTGGATCATTTTACGATGTCAGCCGTCAACCGCTATCCGGCCAACGCCATTCTCATGATCGGCGATGCCCCCGGCGACATGGCGACGGCCCAGGCGATCGGCTGCAACTTTTACCCAATCAATCCCGGCCGCGAAGTGCAAAGCTGGCAACGCTTTATGGATGAAGCCTACTCCAGATTCCTCGCAGGCGGCTTCTCTGAGGACTATCAGGTACAGCTTGAAATGGAATTCAAAGCACTTCTCCCGCACACGCCGCCGTGGAAATAGTGATAACCACGAAATACGCCGGAGTATATGGGGAACAGTTTCGTATGGTTCGTGGTTAACAAAAAAAAGGACACAATGGAAATCGACAAGCTGACGACCCTGCTGACCCGCTTCAAAAACGGCGAAACGGATCTGGACGAAACCATGAAAACCCTCAAGCACCTGCCGTTTGAGGATATGGGATTTGCCAAGGTGGATCATCATCGTGCACTCCGAACCGGCTATCCGGAGGTGGTTTTCTGTCAAGGGAAAACACACGAGCAGGTTGAACAGATCTATGAATCCCTTGAAAAACACAACGGGAATATTCTGCTGACGCGTGCCACGCCGGAACTGTTTGAGCGACTGCACTCGGTCGACAACCGCCTTATCTACAGTGAACTCGGACGAACCATCACGCTCGAAAAAGGACCGCGCGAAAAAACCGGCCGGGTACTGATTATTTCCGCCGGAACCGCTGATATTCCGGTTGCCGAGGAAGCCGCCGTAACCGCATCAATCTCCGGTGCCCGCGTGGAACGGCTCTATGACTGCGGCGTGGCCGGAATCCATCGACTTCTCGCCCAGAATGAAAAGATTCAGCAGGCGCGCTGTATTGTAGCCGTGGCAGGCATGGAAGGCGCCCTCCCATCTGTAGTCGGCGGACTGGCGCCCTGCCCGGTTATCGCGGTACCGACCTCTGTCGGCTACGGATCGCACCTGAACGGACTGGCTCCGCTCTTTACCATGCTTAATTCCTGCGCCCCGAACATTACCGTCGTCAATATCGATAACGGCTTCGGCGCCGGCTTCTGCGCCGCCATGATCAATTCAAACCGCTGAAGCTGGGCAAAATCAGGTACTTCCGAGGTTCTAAGTACTTGATTCCACGGATCGCTTCGGAGATATTTCGCGCTTCTTTAACCCGGAGAATTTTATGATCAAGGCATGTGATTTGAAGAAGACGTCCGTCATTGATATCGATGGCGCACCGCACTGTATTGAAAACATTACCCAGCAATCACCCACGGCCCGTGGCGGCGGCACCATCTATAAGGTCCGCTTCCGGAATGTTTCGACCAAGAACAAGGTCGACAAAACCTTTCGCTCCGACGACGTGCTTCAGGAAACCTCCTTCGAAACCAAAGAGGTGTCCTTCGACTATAAAAACGGCGATCGCTACTCCTTCATGGACCTGGAATCCTACGAAGCCTTTGAGCTGACCGAAGACGATGTTCAGGATATTCTGCCCTTCCTGCTCGAAGGAATGGAAGGAATCACGGCCCTTATTTCCGACGGCCGCATCCTGACCCTGCGCATGCCGGACACCATTGATATGGAAATTGTCGAGTGCCCGCCGGCCATGAAAGGTGCTTCGGCCACATCGCGCTACAAGCCGGCAACATTGACCACCGGTCTTATTGTGCAGGTTCCCGAATACATTGCACCGGGTGAAACCATCAAGGTTGATACCCGCGACAGCTCCTACCTCTCCCGCGCATAAATTATTTTGACCGGATAACAGGATGAACCGGATTTAAATAATCCTGGAAGTCCTGTTATCCCGTCTAAAAAATGACTCCTCCTGATCCAGTTCTGGTTTTAGCGCCGATGCGCGGCATTACAACGATGCACTATCGGCAGGCTTTTGTTCGCCATTTTCAGGGGTTGGACATTGAGATGGCACCGTTTATCCCGACGGTCAGCGCGGATCGCATCAATCCGAAACTGCTCAGGGATATCCTGCCGGAAAATAATTCAGGCCTTCCGCTTATTCCTCAGCTAATCGGGAATAAGGCGAATGATTTTGTCCTGATGTGCCATGCCCTCAAGGATCTTGGTTATGACGAAGTCAACTGGAACATGGGGTGCCCTCATAAACCGATCCGTAAAAAACAGCGCGGCGCCGGACTGCTTCCGCATCCCGATCTGGTGGATGGACTGCTGGAAAAAGTCTGCGGACAAAGTCCCTGCAGGATATCCGTCAAGGTTCGTCTCGGGGTCGCTGATAAAGCCGAACTGCAGAAACTGATCCCGGTACTCAACAGGTATCCACTGAGTGAAGTGATTGTTCATCCGCGAACGGCGGAGCAGATGTATGACGGCTCAGTCGATCTCGATGCCTTTGCTGAGGCGTACGAACTGCTCGAAGGCCCCGTCTGCTACAATGGCGACATTGATCGGCGTTCCTTTTATTCCCATGTGCACGAGCGATTCCCGGAAATCACACGCTTCATGCTGGGCCGCGGGCTGCTCGCCAATCCCTTCCTCTGCGAGGAAATAAAGAATCTAACGCAAAGTGGCGTGACGGGAAATCAGGTAGAGCGTATTACAGCCTTCCACGAAGACCTTCTATCACATTACGAACAGATTCTGCATGGCGATCACCCCGTTCTCGGCAAAATGAAGGAGTTCTGGACCTATCAAAGCAAGCCTCTCTCCAACGGTCGCCAGCTGTTCAAGAAACTGAAAAAAACGCAGACCCTCCACTCCTATAAAGCAATTGTCCGCGAATTCCTTTCCGGGGCGCAATGGACTCCTGCCCCCTGCCCCGATCCGGCTTCGCTCTATAATTGCCTTTAAAGAAGCTAATCGCCTTCGTACTATGCACCCATGAAAAAGATTGGTTTGGCATTGGGCGGTGGTGGCGCGCGCGGGTTTGCGCACCTCCCTATTCTTGAGGTATTCGATGAACTGGGCATCAAACTGCACTGCATCACGGGAACGAGCATCGGAGCCATTCTGGGGGCGCTGTACGCCTCCGGCCATTCAGCAAAGGATATTGCTCACCTTTTCTACAAACTGATAACGCCTCCGAATGCAAGCTGGAAGGATATTCTGCGAGGCAAGGATATGCTCAAAATTCTTGAGCTGATCGATCCGCACATCAGCTTTAAGCCGCAGGGTCTGCTCAAGGGCGAAAAGCTGTTATCGTTCCTGTATGATCAGATGAAAATTGAAACCTTTGAGGAGCTCTCTATTCCGTTGAAGGTGGTGGCAACCGATTTCTGGCGCCGCGAACAGGTTGTTTTTGAATCCGGTGATCTGCTGCCGGCCGTGCGCGCCAGCATGGCTCTTCCCTATATTTTTGCCCCGGTGACCGATGGAGAACGCGTACTGGTGGACGGCGGACTGGTCAACAATGTTCCGCTGGATCTGCTGGATGACGACTGCGACCTGAAAATCGCCGTTGACATCATGGGCGAAAGCTCTGCCGAGCTCACCAAAATTCCCAGCCCTCGGGATGCAATCATGCACACCTATCAGGTGATGATGGACGCAATGACCCAGGAAAAACTGGCAAATCATCCGATCGACATCTATGTCCGGCCTCCGCTGCAGGATGTGGAAATCATGGATTTCCACAAGCCGTGGGAAATCTATGAGCAGGGACTTCAGGCCAAGGATGAATTTAAGCGCCTGCTGATAAAAAAGCTCGAAGAGAAAAAGTGGAAGTTCTGGTAACCGCCCCATGCAACCCGAATGGCTCATCATTGACGGATATAACCTGCTGCATAAGGTGGAGAAACTTGTTCCGATGTTGCGGAACGACCTCTCACTCGCCCGGCAGCGACTCGTCCGCATGATTGAAAACACGGCCCATCGAATGGCGACGCAAACGACGATTGTATTCGATGGCCGCGAGTCCGGTATTGATGAGTCACTTACCGTAAAACATATCGAAGTATACTTTTCGCCCGGCAACCTTTCGGCAGACACGATTATCGAACGGCTGGTCTCAAAATATGAGCGCCCCGAAAAGATTCTGGTTGTTACATCCGACCATGCCGAACACGCGACGGTCTCAAGCGCCGGAGCACAGGTGATGTCCTCTCAGGAGTTCATTGCTCAGTGCAGATTGGACGAACGTAAAAGCATGGAAAAACGCACGCCGCCCGGCCGGGAACCACGACTCGGCGATCTGTTTCCCGATCATTGGTAACCCGCTCCTCAGTCCTTGAAAACCCGCACCTGACAGAGTGCCATGCCCGGATCGAGCAGATAAATCGTGATCCGATGCTGATTCTGTCGCGCAAGAGCATGTGTCGTCATCCCGTTGGAAAAGCCGTTCAGTACGTTTTCATTCCATGTACCGGACTCGGAGGCGACATTGATGTCCATGACCTCAACCGGGCCGTCGTCAACCTGCACCGCATAACGCAGCTGCATGCCCTCATTAATCCGATGCGTCGGAAGGAAGCGGGACTCGACAACGGCCTCATCAGCCTTGCCGTCAAACGTGTAGGTGACTGCTGGCGCCTGCTTTAAATCAGCAACGTCGATCGACGGCGTTTCGTAGGGCGAAGTCGTCATGGCCACGGAATCGATACCAAGCCCGGGAATCTGAAGCCATGATGCATATTTCCCTTGAACGACCGTGCTGTAGTCGGCAGGCGAGAAAACGACATCCGGCTCCCGGATCTCCTCTCGCGGGATACCGCCCGACGGCATCAGGACAATCTGGCGAATTCGCGTTCCCGGTTCCCGCTGCGTGATAACCAATTCGTTTTTCCCCTTCTCCAGTTGTGCGTTGCGGATTTTCAGCCAGCGGTATTCATCGCCGGTTGCATGGTCATTGCTGACGGCTTCATCGCCATTGACCGATACAAACCAGGAATCGTGATCATCATCAGGGCACCGTGCCAGAAAATATAAATCAGCCGCCCCGGAATATTCTGCGCGAAAGCTGATCACCGCACGGCTCTTTGAATCCGCTTTCTGAACGCCCGGCGCCTGCGCAGCCAGTTCATTTTTATCGAAGGACATATTCCCGCCACAGCGGGCATCATCAAGATTCAGTCGGACCAAAGGATCCTGATGATCAACAGAATCCTTGATTTGTTTGACATCAGGCCGCTTGAATACAGGGCGCTTGCGTGGCGCAGCATCCATTATGCCGTCCCATTTCCCTCCGGCGACATCCTGATTATACTGTTTCGTCAGTGTCTGGATTTCTTCGTAGGCTTGCAGCGCCGAATCAGCCTCTCCGGTCTGCATGAAGGTCCACTTCTGATTCATCAGACTCGCCCCCTTCACTGGATAAAGAACCAGCTGGAAAAATGCATCGCGATACACGGGATCAAGATCCTTGTAGATTTGTTCCGTCCGCTTTGAAATAACATCAAACACGCGACACCGTAACATCCACTCGCTATCCGGGATATGCACCGAATCGAGGTGTTCCGAGCGCCCTCGCTGACTCTCCTGATAGTAACGTGAAAAGATCGTTGAGAAATCGTCTTTATACTGCTCTCCGAAGATGGCAGCCGCCCATTCCACTGGATAGGTGGCGGCCTGTTCAGCCGGCCATTTTTCCACGTCGTACGCAAGCCGCATTGCAAAATCCATCTCCAGTTCGCAGGGCTTGATGTCGCCGACATTGAACACCCAGAGTCGGTCCGCGCCATAGGCATAGGCCATCCGCATTTCATAGGCGATTTTCGCCGGAGAGGTGGAGCTGAGCCATAGATAATCCTGCGGCGCTCCCCAATAGGACATGTGATAATAGATGCCGGAACCGCCGAACCGCTTCCGCTCTTCAGGAGTCGAGAGATTTCGGATATAACCATGGTTGTCATCCGGCCAGACAATCGTCACATCATCCGGCAGATCCATGCCCAGCTTATAAATGTCCAGCACCTCCTTGTAAGGACAGAAAATCTGCGGCACCCTTGATGGATCCGGATTCACATGCTGCCGGATCATCTTCCGTTGATCAGAAATCACCCGCTCAAGAATACCTTTCTTATCCTCCTGCGTTCGGCCGCCGGGAACGCCGGAATCATGAATGCCCCGCATGCCGACCGTATACACGTTTTCGTAAAGACCATTCTC
Organism: Pontiellaceae bacterium; assembly: GCA_016937945.1. Classification (GTDB taxonomy): domain Bacteria; phylum Verrucomicrobiota; class Kiritimatiellia; order Kiritimatiellales; family Pontiellaceae; genus Pontiella. Next base: position 38,249 of record JAFGVP010000168.1, read on the forward strand.
AATAACACGGCGTTCCCAGTAATCATACACACCGTTCGGGTTAGTCTCATAATTCCAGTCACCATCGGCCTTCTTATCCCACTCGGTCACATTGTTCCGCAGCATCGGTTCACAATGCGATGCTCCCATCACGATGGCATACCGATCCGCGACCTTTTTATTCTCTGGATAAATGTTGAACGCTTTCGTGCACGAGTGCATTGCCGGCCAGATAAAGTTTGCTTTGAGCCGGAGTAACAGCTCAAACACCTGTGCATACGTATTCGGACCGATGTCCTGGATATCCGGATCCATGTTTTTAGCCGCCCACGGCTGCAGGCCCCAGTCCTCATCATTAATGAAGATGCCGCGATATTTCACCGATGGCGGCCCCTGAATCAGTCCGGCGCATTCAACATAGACCTGTTCGCGTTTCTTCGACGGAACATCCGCCCACCAATACCAGGGAGAGACACCAATAGCTTCCGACAGCGTAAAGATACCATATGTCGTCCCGCGCCGATCACTCCCGGCAATCACAAGCATTTCATCCACGCCATCAGACGGCTGATCAATCCGCTGAATGATAAAAGATTCCCACTGTCCGGCAATCGGATCGACATCAAGCTTACCCGCTTTCACCAATGCATCGATGAATCGGGAATGACCGACCGTGCCGATCAGAACCATTCTCCGGACACCGGGGACGGAATCAACAACATCGGGGCGGCGCCCGGTTACCCGAACGACATCATCTGCCAGCAGATGAGCCGCAACATCAACCACCTCTGCATCTTCCGAATCATACACAATGGCCGCAACTCCGGCGGCCCCGACAAATTCAAATGCACCCGAGACGGGAGTATCGTGGACCTGAAACATCCCGGCATGCACCGCTGTCGCAAATAAAAGAACGATAAGCAGACTGCGCAATGTCATCCGTCAAAACCTTGTCTTACTTAAAATATGCCTCGAACTGGTCCTTGATGTCGCCCGGAACAGATCGGATCTTCATGAATTCACCCATGCTCAGGTTCGGAAAGCTGACCGCCAGATAAAACTTTGCATGCAGGATATTGGCTTCGCCGCCCTCGATCAGCACCGTGTAGGGAAGCAGCTGGGATCGGCCCATGGTACCAAGCTTATCATTGAAAAGTTCGATTTCAGCAGGAAGCCCGACACCGTAAAGCATCGATGATCCATCACCCTTGATATCCAGCTTGAAAACAATCTGTCCGGCCGCCGCCGCTTCCAGCTTTGCGCACAGGGTTACCTGATCTCCTTTGGCAACGCGCTCAAAATCGTCATACTTCGGCATGCCCACCATGAACTTATATTTAGCGAGCTTGTCTGCCGGCAGATGATCTTCCGTCGGAGTCAGCGGGCCAAGCGCCGACTGCAGCGCCTTCAGCACCGGATCAGCCGCTCCCTCGGCATACGTCTTCTGATAAAACGCCCTGATATAATACTCAGGATTGGACACCACGAGCTGCTGAGCCTCAGAATCATGAAGGATACGCATAATCGAGGCAAAGCCACGCCCGTCCTCTGCGCCCAGCTTCTTCAGATATGAAGAGGTATAAATAACCGAAGTATAGTTGGTATTGCCGGCAACCGCATACTTTCCAATCACTTCAAATCCGTTCGCAGCTAACTTTTCCTCAAGTATTTTCAACGACAAAAATGCAGCCGTAAAATCGGTAGGAATCTCCTCTTTATCGCCATAGGAAACCGTAAGCACACCAACCAGCAAACCAATAGTAACAATCCATTTCTTCATGATGCATCCTCCTTAATGAATGACCCGCAATCGATAGAGTCTCACGTTGAGATGGTCGGCAAAACATAAATATTCTTTAATGTAAACCCCGTGGCTCCATAATTAAACACGCGCAATACCAACAAGTCCCGCCAATCGTCGGACATCGTCCGGAATCACAACACCAGATCTCAAATTCAGTGCATTGGCGGCGCCACAGGCCATGCCCTCCCGCAACATATCCTCAACCGGAAATCCCGCCGATACCGCCACCGCGCAGCCGGCAGTCACCGCATCACCGCTTCCAACCGGGTTTACCGCATCAATTTTCGGAGGCCTCAACTCCAGCACCTGTTCCCGATCCAGATAAAATGCCGTACGCGAACCCCGAGTAATCAGTACCGACTGAGCACCGTGTTCCAACAGGATCTTTGCAGAAGAGATCACATCAGTACCGCCAACCGTCCGCAAAAGCTCTTCATCATTGATCTTCACCATGAACGGCTCATGCTCAAGCGTGCAAAGCATGGGTTGGTCCGGCGCATCAATAATCAATCTACCTCCCCGACGTTTCACAATCTCCGCAATTCGTCCATACGCATCTATAGGGGCTCCAGCCGGAAGCTTGCCGGAAACAGGAACAACGGCCCCCTCCATCTCAGATTGTTCGAAAAGGCTTAACATCTCCGACCATTCTCCGTCGCTGATCGACGGCATCTCCTCCACCAGCTCAGTCGCCTCTGGATTACCCGCCTCAACAAGCGTCTGACAAATGCGGGTTTCGCCGGAAGTTGCAACATGACGATACAGAATGCCCTCATTATCCAGCATCTGTTCAAGCAGACGGCCATTGGATCCGCCGGAAAATCCGAACAAAATCGCCTTCCCACCGAGCTGATTGATCATTCGCGCCGTGTTCGCTCCCTTGCCGCCAATGCCAATGGTGACATGTCCGGCCCGATTCACCGCACCTTTTGCCACTGATTTAAATTCAAGAATACGTTGAATACACGGCGTAAAACCGCCGCAGATAATAGGTTGTAAATCTGTTTTCATCATGCAGACCATTAATCCGTTTTTTTTTGAAAATTGATAGTAGACAACGCCGGAAATTTCGGTACCTTAGTCGCTCCTTCAACGGAAACGGTGGGGTTGCGGAGCGGTCAAACGCAGCAGACTGTAAATCTGCCCTCTACGAGTTCGATGGTTCGAATCCATCCCCCACCACC
>JAFGVP010000169.1 GCA_016937945.1 Pontiellaceae bacterium
GTCACCCTTGTCCGCCTCCGGCTCCAGTCCCCCTGCAGTATTTCCTAAGAAAGAGGGACTGCATGGTTCTATTTCGTAAGGCTACGGCAGGTCATGGAGAGTTCCAGCGTGCGCCGGCTCAGGTTCATCTGTTCGTGCAACTCCATCTGCATCAGGTTGAGAAGGACTTCCCGGACATGTTCGGACAACGACTTGTTTGCCATTTCCCGGTAAAAACTGCTCAGGTGCTGGTCAAACTCCCGCGTGGCATCGATCACGTCCATGGAGGTCATGCTCGCCGGCATTTCATATTCCGCAAAGCACTGCATACACTCTTCGACCATGTATTTGAAAAACGTGTCGAGAATATTGGTCGGGCTTCCCTCCTCATACTCTCCGAGCCGCTTTTCAAGCTCCTGCTCATGGTCGATCAGGGTTCCGATCAGTTGCCGGGCTTCTTCCGAGGCGGCTCTTTCGAGCATTTTTGAATAAAGGTCCGCCAGTCTGACATGAAACCGTCGCGCTGCGTCGAGCAGGTCACGTGTTTGATTGAATGACATAACGCCCACCTCCTTAGCCCGTAGTGTAAATCGGACGACGTTTCTGTCAATGAATCAGCGGGAGGCGAGCACTAACATTTTTTATGAGATAATTTTTGTGGTGGACAAACTAAAACGAATGAGGTGTACTAAAAACGAGCCTAAAGGTTTGGGGTTCACTTGAGCGGCGTATGGTTTCCCTCCTCTTTTCCATGCGCTGCTCTTTTTTTGCCTGCTCTTGTACGGTGTGCGCGCTGATGCCGCCGGCATTACAATTTTTTACAAGATTAGTAGTGGTCGCCTTCGAGGTGCGTGATAGGTTCTCGTAAGCTTTAAAACAGGAGGTGGGTATGAGTGGTTCTGCAGGCTTCAAGCCGCCCAAGGTGAAGGTTAATATAGCGATCCTGACTTCGGTTCCCGGCATGGCCATTGCGCTGTTGTTCGGTGCGTTTTTCTTTTTCTGGGTGTTCTGCAGGATCGAGCCCGGTCCCGGTGAAATTGCGGTACTGATCCGAAAAACCGGCGAAAACCTGCCTGCTGGACAGGTGCTTGCTCTTCAGAAGGGACAGAAAGGGATTCAGCTAGAGGTATTGCCGGAAGGGCGCTATTTCAGAAATCCCTACACTTGGGGCTGGAAAATCCAGCAGATTACAGATGTGCGGGCCGGAAAGCTGGCAGTCATGACCCGTCTGTTTGGAGAAGAGCTTCCGCTTGGTCGGATTATTGCCGAAGACGGTCAGCGCGGTATTGTGAAAGAAATTTTGCGACCCGGTAAATACCGCATCAATCCTTACGCATATCAGGTTTCAGAATTCGATGCCATCAACATTAGTCCCGGTCATGTCGGCGTCGTGACCACGCTGACTGGCGAAGATGTGCTTAACAACGAACTGGCCGCCGACAAACGCAACCTCTTTATGGTGGAAGACGGCCTGAAAGGGGTCACCGGAAAGCTGCTGGATCCGGGAACGCATTATCTGAATCCCTATATGTATAACGTTGTGGAAGTGAACCTGCAGAGTCAGCCGTTTGAAATGACCGGCAATGATGTGATCAGCTTTCTGACGCTCGACGGATTCACGGTGACGGTTGAAGGCTACATTGAATTTGCGATCGAGCGCGAAGAGGCCGCCTTCCTGACGCATCGCGTCGGCGATATGGACGACATCATTAAAAAGCTGATTCTTCCGCGCGCCCGCGGTTTCAGCCGTATTGAGGGCAGCAAGCATCCGGCCGTTAACTTTATTGTCGGGGAAATGCGCCAGAAGTTTCAGAGCGATCTCGAACAGCACCTGCGTACGCAGGCCAAAGGCTGGGGGCTTGATATCAAGACGGTGAACGTTCGCAAAATTATTGTTCCCGATGAGATTGCCAGTATCAACCGGGACCGAGAGCTGGCCGTACAGGATGCCGCAAAGTATGAGCAGCAGATTATTCAGGCCAAGTCGAAGGCCGAGCTCACCAAGCAGGAAATGCTCGCTATTCAGAACCGTGAAAAGGTGGAGGCCGACACCAAGCGCATTCGCGCCGTCATCGATGCAGAGCAGGATCAGAGCGTCCGGATGATTGCCGCCCAGAAGGAGCTGGATGTTGCTCAGGTGGAATATGAAGCCGCCGAATTCCAGGCCGAAGCCATCCTGCTGGCGGCCGACGGCGAAAAGGATGCCATCAAAGCCCGGAACGAGGCGGAGGCTTCCGTGCTTGAGAATCGGGTGAGGGCATTCGGATCCGGTGCCGTTTTTGCGCGCTACGTGCTCTATGAAAAACTGGGGCCGCAGGTGATGTCATTGCTCTCGTCTGATTCCGAAAATGGCGTGGGCGGTATTTTCAGTGCATTTGTTTCGGGTGAAGGCGGTGCGGAATGAAAAAGATAATCGGAATAATTCTGGGTGTTGCCGCGGTTCTCGGAGCTCTGGAAATCATGTGGCTGTGGGGTTTCTGCCGTTTTTATGTCGGCCCGAACCAGATGGCCATCATTACCGCCAAGAACGGGGAGGCCCTGGAGCCCGGCCAGATTCTTGCCCGCAAGGGCCAGAAAGGGATCTGGGAGGAACCGCTGGGTGAAGGCCGGCACTTTCTCAATCCGATTTTCTACGATCGACAGGTTCGTCCGGTCACGATTATTCCACCCGGGAGGGTCGGGATCGTGACCTCAAAGGTGGGACAGGAACTGCCCGAGGGCGAGTTTATTGCCGAGCGCGGCCAGAAGGGGATCTGGCAAAGCGTGCTGGGGCCGGGCAAATATCGGATGAATCCGTATGGCTACAATATTGAGGTGGTCGATGCCATCAGTATTCCGATCGGATATGCCGGCGTCATTACCTCGCTTTCCGGCGCCCAGGCGCCCAGCGGGCAGTTTGCCGGTGACCATCAGAAGGGGGTTCGTAAGGATGTGCTACAGCCGGGGCTCTATTATGTTAACCCGAAGGAATACAAGGTTGATGTCCTCGAAATCGGGATTAATCAGGTATCGCTGTTGGGTCAGAGCGGAAGCAAGGTGGTAACTAAAGCGCGGCAGCTCGGAAAGAACGAGGCGCTCAATCTGCTGCAGGCCAATGTGCTTGAACAGCAGGAGGCCAAGCGCGTGGACTATTATAACCAGAAGAGCCAGTCCCGTGCATCGAGCTGGGGAAACAACAGTGGTCAGCAGATGGATGTCAGCTCAAATAACCGAGGGCAATCGCTGTTTCCACAGCAGTCCGTACAGTTTAATCAGGGCGAGCTGACTCTGCAGGAACTGGTCAGCTTTCCATCGCGCGACGGCTTTAACATCAGCCTCGACATGACCGTTGAGTTTGAGTTTAACCCGGCCGACATTGCTGGTATTTACCGCCGCTACGGCGATCTTCCGGCGGTCATCGACAAGATTATCATGCCGCAGATTACCTCGATCTCCCGGAACAAGGGATCAGAATATCGTGCCAAGGACTTCATTGTCGGCGAAGGCCGCGAAAAATTTCAGAACGACCTGACATCGTCGCTTGAGCAGACGCTCGGGAGCAAGAATATCAAGGTCTACAACGCGCTGATCCGTCACGTGGAAGTGCCGGATGATATCCGCGCGCCGATCCAGCAGGCCAGTATTGCGGTTGAGCAGGACCTCACCAATAAGGAGCGCCAGATTACCGCCGCCAAGGAAGCCGAACTCAATACCCAGTTGGCGCTCATTCAGCAGTTTGGTGAAAAGGTGCAGCAGGAGACCGAAAAAATTAAGGCTGAGATCCGTGCGGATCTCGAAAAGCAGGTCGCACAGATTCATGCTCAGACACTCAAAAAGGTCGCGGAAATCCAGAAGCAGACGGCGGCCATCAATGCCAACAAGGTTCGTGTGCTGGGGCAGGCCCGCGCAACGGCGCTGGAAAAGGTGGAAGGCGAACAGGCCAAAGGGCTTCAGCTCAAAACGGCAGCGTTCGGCGATCCGATGGCCTATGCCCGCTGGCGCTTTGCGGACACTCTGAATCCGCAGATGAAAATCAATATTATCCACGCCGGCGAAGGTACGCTCTGGACCGATCTGGAAAAAACCGGGTTTGCCGAGTTGGGCGGCGCAAAGCAGTTGAAAGGGCAGAGGCAGTAAAAGGTGATGGTAACGGGCGGCGGTTTGCATGATGGAATTCATATACTGCCGCTGGATCTTCATAACATTAATCATGAAAACATGAGGGGTATGACGTGAAAAGAACATGGGGTGGAGTGCTGGCGTTTTTGATCATCGTGGCGGCGGGTGCAGAAGCGCGTACGTGGACCAGTAGTGATGGACGGACTGTGGAAGCGGATCTGGTTCGGGTGAAGGACGGCAAAGTCTATCTGGATGTGTTGCCCGGTCGTAAGATTATCCCGATAGAAATCAGCAAGCTTTCCGAAGCTGACCAGAAGTTCATTGCCGAGTATCAGGCCGACCAGAAGCGTGAGGCTGCGGCGGCGGCGGAGCAGGAAAAGTGGGACAAACGCAAGGTAAAGTGGAACGACGATATCAAGGATGCAATGAAGGAATCAAAGGAGTTCAACCTGCCGATCTTCATGCTCTTTACCGCGCCTTCCTGGTGCAGTTATTGTATGAAGCTTGAAGACGAAATCCTGAAAACGTCTGAATTCAAGGATTTTGCCAAGAAAAATCTGGTGTTGCTGGAGGTTGACTGTTCGACCGACGGCGTTCTGCAGAAATGGCAGAAGAAAAATACCGCATTGGCCGAAAAGTGTCCGGTCACCGGCTATCCGACGGCCTTTCTGATTGATGTCAAGGGCGAGGTGCTCGGCAAGTATGGCTACAATTCCGTGAAGCCGGATGAATATACGGCGACGATCAAGGCCCGGATGAAATAAGCGGTTTTTCACCCGTTGAACCTGTGGCGGTGCGCATGATTGCGATCGGTGCTGGAGGGCGGTCCGGATCGCGGGTATGTTCTCCCGAAATCAGGCATGAAACGTTTTCAATAAAACTATAAAAGGAGGGTACTATGGCACAGGCCGCAGCACGACATATTCTGGTTGGAACTGAGGCGGAATGCCTCGACCTGAAAAAGCAGATCGAAGAGGGCGCCGATTTTGCGGAGCTCGCACGGAAACATTCCAAGTGTCCGTCCGGTGCGCAGGGCGGTGCGCTGGGAACATTCGGCCGCGGTCAGATGGTTCCGGAATTCGACAAGGTGGTCTTTTCTGCGCCGGTCGGCGAAGTCCAGACTGTTCAGACGCAGTTCGGCTATCACCTGGTAGAAGTGACGCATCGCGTGGATTAATCGGGCAGGGCGCTCTCGCCGGGAGCGCTGGTTTGGCTCGGCCGCCGGCCGGGCCTTACCGTTCCGGCGGAACCAGGCCGAACTTGGCGTAGGCGCGGGCTGTTGCAATCCGGCCCTGCGGGGTCCGCTGGAGATATCCTTCCTGAATCAGGTAGGGTTCGTAAACTTCTTCGATCGTGTCGGCTTCCTCGCCGACAGACACAGAAAGCGAGTTGATGCCTACCGGTCCGCCGCTGAATTTCTCGATGAGACAGGTGAGAATCCGCTTGTCCATCTCCTCCAGCCCGTCTCCGTCAATATCCAGTAGATCCAGTGCGCGGTCGGCGATCTCCCGGGTAATCCGGTTGTCGGCTTTGACCTGCGCATAATCCCGGGCCCGCCGCAGCAGATTGTTGGCAATACGCGGCGTACCGCGCGAGCGCGAAGCAATCTCCAGCGCGCCGGCTTCATCAATCTCCACATTCAGTATGCTGGCGGAGCGTTTGACAATGCGGGAGAGCGTGGGCGCTTCATAATAATCCAGACGATTTACCAGTCCGAAACGTGAGCGCATCGGCGCAGAGAGCATGCCGCTTCGGGTCGTGGCGCCGATCAGGGTGAAGGGTTGGATATTGAGCCGGACCGAGCGCGCGTTGGGGCCCTGATCGATCACGATATCAATCACGAAGTCCTCCATGGCGGAATAGAGATATTCCTCAACGGAACGTTGCATACGGTGGATTTCGTCGATAAAGAGCACATCGCCACGTTCGAGGCTGGTCAGCAGGCCGGCGAGGTCTGCCGGCTTGTCGATGACCGGGCCGGAGGTACACTTGATATTGACATCCATGGCGTCGGCCAGAATGTAGGACAGCGTGGTTTTGCCAAGACCGGGCGGGCCGGAAAGCAGCACGTGGTCAAGCACGTCGTTCCGCTCGCGGGCCGCCTGGACGAACAGTTCCAGCCGTTCGCGAATTTTATCCTGGCCAGTGAAATCAGCAAAGCGCGACGGCCGTAGCTTCTGCTCGAATTCCTTGTCCGGAGTAATGATTTCGTTGTTCATCGTGTCAGCGCCATGCGGATGAGGTCTTCGACCGTGGTTTTAGAGGTGAGTTTGCCGGCGGCGGCCTTGACCATTTTTGCGGCGTCGTCGGGTTTATGTCCGAGAGAGGTCAGTGCAAGTGCGGCATCGCGCATGCGGCTGTCTCCGCCGGATGCGGCAACAGGTGCAAAGGCGTCGAGCTGATGCGGTGAACCGAACTTGTCGCGCAGTTCCATTATAATGCGTTCGGCCGTCTTTTTGCCGATACCCGAGATGGAGGAGATTCGTTTGATATCGCCGTTGGCCAGCGCCGCCTTAAGTTCCTGCACCGGCAGGCCGCTCAGGGCGCTGATCGCCAGTTTGGGGCCGACGCCGCTAATGGTCAGCAGGCGGGTAAACATTTCGCGTTCGTCTTCCGTGCAGAAGCCGAAAAGCCGCTGGTCGGATTCAGTAATGTGATGATAGGTCAGCAGTCGGCAGGTTTCGCCTTCGTCCGGCAGCCGGTCGTAGCTGCTGAGGGGAATCATCACTTCATAACCGACTCCACCGACGTTCATCACGGCGTGTGCGAGCTGCTTTTCATCGAGTTTACCTTCAAGAAACGTAATCATGCCGGCAGATACTGCCTAAAGCCGCCGGGGAATTACAGCCCTTTTTCCAACCCATGGCAGTTTGGGGGGATTCATGATTCTTGAACAATATGGGGATTGCATTTTGGGCGGAAAGCTATAAGTTCGCGCCTCATTTTTTAGATGGAGAACCCCATGGCGCAGGAAATTAGAAATATCGCGATCATCGCGCACGTTGACCACGGCAAAACCACGCTGGTGGATGAAATCATTAAGCAGGTAAAACTGTTTCGTGACAACGAGGAGATGCATGAGTGTCTGCTCGACAGCAACGATCTGGAGCGCGAACGCGGCATTACGATCCTTTCCAAGAACATCAGCGTCAACTATAAGGGCATAAAGATTAACGTCATCGATACACCCGGCCATAGCGATTTCGGGGGGCAGGTCGAGCGCGTACTGAATCTGGCTGACGGCGTACTGTTGCTGGTGGACGCCGCTGAAGGCCCGATGCCGCAGACCCGTTTCGTGCTCGATAAGGCGCTGGAGCTGAACTTGAAGCCGGTCGTGATTATCAATAAGATCGATAAGCCCGATGCACGTCCTGACTATGTGCATGACAAGGTTTTCGACCTGTTCGTGGAGCTGGATGCCAACGACGAGCAGCTTGATTTCCCGATGCTCTACTGCAGCGGCAAGGATGGCTGGGCCGATAAGGTTCTCGACGGCCCGCGCGATTCCATGCTCCCGCTGATGGATGCAATTCTCGAATATATCCCTGCTCCGCCGTTGCGTGAAGGACCGGTCCAGATGCAGGTGACCTCCATTGATTATAACGACTATGTCGGTCGTATTGGCGTGGGACGGGTTTACCGTGGTACGCTCAACACCAAGCAGCCGCTCATGCGCATCCGCCGCGACGGCACACAGCTGCAGACCCGGATCAAGCAGCTTTTTACCTTCCAGGGGCTGACCCGTTCCGAGGTGGAAGAGGTTCCGTGCGGCGATCTATGCGCGATCGTGGGTATTCCGGATATTGACATCGGCGATACCATCTCCGATTTCAGCCAGCCCGAAGCGCTGCCGCCCATCAGCATCGATGAACCGACGCTCTCCATGACGTTCAGCGTCAATGACTCGCCGTTCTATGGACAGGACGGACAGTTTGTTACCAGCCGCCATCTGCGCGAACGCCTCTTCAAGGAGACGGAGCGCGATGTGGCTCTGCGGGTCGAGGAGTCCGGCGGTGATGCCTTCAGAGTAAGCGGTCGCGGCGTACTGCATCTCTCCATTCTTATCGAGAACATGCGCCGTGAAGGCTTTGAAATGTCGGTGGCCCAGCCCCAGGTAATTTTCAAGGAACGGCACGGCAAGAAGGAAGAACCTATTGAAATCCTTCACGTGGATGTTCCGGATGAGCACGCCGGCAGGATCATCGAGGTTGCCGGTATGCGCAAGGGCGAAATGGTCGATATGGAGCAGCACGGCGTTCGCAAGATGATCCGTTTCGAGATTCCGACGCGCGGCCTGATCGGACTGCGCTCGAAGATGCTGACCGCTTCGGCTGGCGAAGCCATCGTAACCCACCGCTTTCTGCATTATGAGCCGTACAAGGGACCGATCACGCAGCGCCAGAACGGTGTGCTGATTTCGCAGGGCAAGGGTTCTGCGGTTCCGTTTGCCATCGACGGCCTCCAGCAGCGCGGTATTTTCTTCATCAATCCCGGCGAGGAATGCTATGAAGGCATGGTCGTGGCGGAACACTGCCTTGATAACGACCTGGTGGTCAACCTGCAGAAGTCCAAGCAGCTCACCAATGTACGTGCGTCCGGTTCGGACCGCGCCATGAAGATTGCACCGGCCCAGCGCAAGAGCCTGGAAGAGGCGTTGGAATATATCGCCGAAGATGAGCTGGTGGAAATTACGCCGAATCATATCCGTATGCGTAAAAAGCTGCTGCTCGAGCACGAGCGCAAGAAAGCCAGCCGCAAAAAAACGGACGACTAACGTCCGGCGGAGCAGTACAGTTTTTCACAGGGTTCCTGCCTTTTTGAATTCTTAAATAGAGTTCATTTGGTTGACTCGATTCCGACTTGACGGTAGTTTGGAGCGCGTGTGCAAAACGCATTTGTGTGGTGTAACGCGTGAATCCGCTGGTGAGGTGTCGATATGCAGCAGAGTGAACCGGTATTGAGTTCTCCGGATGATCTCCGGTTTCTAATGGATTATATACCGGAGTACGGCGATCCTGCTTGTCTGAATAAGGACGGGATTATCCGTAGTGCCGTTGGCGAATCCCTGCTGCGGGAGATTGTTTCCGATTATCTGGAACTGCTTGGAACCTCTTCCGCCATCTACGAAAAAGACGGCCATTATGCCTTTGGCATCTTTTCCTCGGGCTGGTGTCAATGCCTCGACAGCGCTGCATTCCGCCGTTGCGAAACGCAGGATATTGTTGAGGCCTTTAAGTCGGGAAAATGGCTGTGCCACGAATCCTGTTGGACGGATTGCTCAAAGGAGTGCATCGACTCCAACCGGCCTGTGGACATCGAATGTCACGGCGGTCTGCACATTTATTCCGTTCCCATCACGGCCGGCGGAGAGGTGATCGGTGCCATCAATTTCGGCTATGGAACGCCGCCGTCTGATTCCGCCGCACTTTCAGAGATTGCCGTGAAATACGGACTTGAGACAGGACAGCTCGAAGCGGCGCGTCAGCGCCATCCGAAACAGAACGAAGATCTGATTGCGAATGCAAAACGGCGACTGCGTACATCGGCCCTTCTGATCGGGAAAGTCGTTGAATCTCACATGGGCGAGAAACAGCTCCGGCAGAGCGAAGATCTGTTGCGCCTTGTTGTCCGGCACGACAGCGGTGCGTCGGCCATATTTGATAGCCGGATGAATTGCCTGGCGTGCAGTCAGAAATATCTCGATTTTTACGGGGTAACCGAAGAACAGGTTATCGGGATCAACCATTACGAGGCCTTTCCGAATTTTCCGGCGGAGCTGAAAGCGGTTCATGACCGGGTGCTTCAGGGCGCCGTTGAAAAGTCGGAGGATGATACCTTCTTGCGCGAAGATGGCGAAATTGTCTATACCCGCTGGCAGTGCCGGCCATGGTTTCTTGCAGACGGTTCCATCGGCGGCATGGTTTTTCAGTCAGAGGATATTTCGGGACGGAAAAAGGGCGAGCGGCGACTGAGGATTGCCAAAGAGGAGGCGGAACAGAAATCGGCGTTGCTCGATGCCATGCTGAATAATCTCGATGACGGGATCATGGTACTCGATATGGACGGCAATATGGTCTTTGCCAATGAGGCGGAAGGTTTCATTTACGAGGCCGCAGGCGCAAACGGTTGTTCGGCCAGGGATTACCTGCAGAGTGTTTTTGAGCTGCGGGATATGGACGATCGAGTGCTTCCGTTGGAAGATTGGCCGATTTCCCGGATTTATGCCGGAGAGGTGATTCGAAGCATGGAGATCCGGGCCCGGCGCATGGATACCGACCGGAAGTGGGTCTTTCACGTGTCCGGAACGCCACTGTATGACGCGAAGGGCGAGCAGTCGCTCGTTCTGCTGGTGAGCCGGGATATGACCGAAGCCAAAAGCAGGGAGGAACATGACCGAATCCTGCAGAGTAAAATGGAGCAGACGCAACGGCTCGAAAGCCTTGGCGTGCTCGCCGGCGGTATTGCGCACGATTTCAACAATCTTCTGATGGCGATCATCGGGCATGCCGACCTCGCCCTGATGGAGCTTCCGCGTCTAACGCCTGTGGCATCAGACATCGAAGCAATCAAGACCTCTTCACGCCGCGCTGCGGATCTATGTACCCAGCTGCTGGCTTATTCCGGAAAGGGAAAGCTGGAAGAGACCTCTTTTTCCATGAGTGATCTCGTTCGGGAAATGGTTCACATGCTGAAAACCTGCATTTCCAAGAGTTGCCTGCTCAACCTGAATCTGGCAAAGCAGCTTCCGCCTACGCTGGGGGATCCTTCCCAGATGCGCCAAATTGTGATGAATTTTGTTCTGAATGCCTCGGATGCCATTGGCGAGCGTAGCGGCATTATCACGATCTCCACCGGTGCCATGGAATGTACGGATGAATATCTGGCCGACGGCTGTATCTTGCAGCCGGAAGCGCCGGGCCTGTATGTGTGGCTTGAAGTGTCCGATACCGGCGCCGGCATGGATCGGGAGACAATGGAGCATGTTTTTGAGCCGTTTTTCACGACCAAGTTTTCCGGGCGCGGGCTGGGACTTTCTGCCGTGCTGGGCATTATACGTTCACATGGCGGAGGGTTGCGGGTCTATTCCGAACCCGGCCAGGGAACGACGTTCAAGGTTATTTTTCCTGCGCAGGAAAGTGCGATTGCCTCCGATGGTGGAGGTCTCGACGGCGCGGTCAGCCTGAACGATTGGAAAGGCCGTCATAAGGTTCTTTTGGTCGATGACGAAGAATCGGTGCGCGCTATTTCAAGTCGTCAGCTCAAGGTTCTTGGTCTTCAGGTAATTACTGCCCAGAATGGTCAGGAGGCCGTCGATATATACAGTCATATGATGGGCGAGATTGATCTGGTGATTCTGGACCTGACCATGCCCAAGATGAATGGCGAAGAAGCCTTCCGTGAACTGCGCAGAATAAATCCGGATGTCCGGGTCATCCTGGCCAGCGGCTACAGCGAAACGGATGTTGCCGGAAGGTTTGCCGGGAAGCGGATTGCCGGTTATCTTCGGAAGCCTTATACGCTCAAGGAGCTCAATCTTGCGCTCTCTCCGTTCTTTGAGATGGCATAAAGGCCGTTTCCCTTAACAATTAGCTCTTTATGAGAGTCTCGATTTTCGTTGATTTTTCGATCAAAGCTTCTAATGTCGCGTCGAGTTCATTGGTACGTGGTCATGGATCGTCGCGGGCATCATGGGATGCCCTGCAAGCCGAATGAGTCGGGACAGGCAGGATCACGGTGATGAACGTAGAGAGATAGTAGAATGGAAAAGAGACTGTATGTAGGCAATCTGTCCTACAGTACGACCGAAGATGCGCTCGAAGCGCTGTTCCAGCAGGCTGGAACCGTGGTTAAGTGCGAGCTGATGCTCGATAAATTCACCAGCCGTTCGCGCGGGTTTGCCTTTATTGAAATGGGCACGCACGAAGAGGCTGTTAAAGCCGTTGACATGTTCAATGATCAGGACCTCGATGGTCGTGGCCTGCGTGTGAACATTGCACGTCCCCGTGAAGATCGTCCTCCTCGTCGTGAAGGCGGCGGTGGCTACGGCGGCGGCGGTGGCGGTGGCTACGGTGGTGGCGGCGGCGGTGGCCGCGGTGGCCGCGATCGCAACGGCGGTGGCGGATACGGTGGCGGTGGAAACCGCGATCGCTACTAATCGCTGATCAAAAGCTTTATTGAAACCCGGAACAGGATCCTGTTTCGGGTTTCTTTCTTTAGTGCGCCCGACAGGGGAAAGCGTTAGCTGAACGTCAACTACGCAATCGCGAGGTTGCGAAGGGGAGATCCCGTTAATTGCCATGAGCTCCCGCTGTCGTGAGGCGGCGGCAAGGAGTCGGCCGATGGAGGCCATCGTAGTCCGATGCAATGACGGATGAAGGACTGAACCGAATGATCAGGAGGGAGTCTTTCGCTGTGCGAACAGGTCAAAAAGCAGAAGAGGGTGCCGGGATGCGTTCTGCCTGCGCAGAGGGGGTGCCGGACGGAATCAGGGATAGTATGCGCCGGGTGCTGATGTCTGTCCTCGCGCGAACGGGAGCTCCGCCCCTGGAGCTCAGGCGTTGCTTGAGCAGATCGTTGCGCCGCTTCATTAACGAAACGCTCAATCCGGCACTTCGGGGGCGGATCAACTTCTTCCGATTGTCGGAAGCCCAAGGGTTCAGCAAGCGCTTTCTAAGCGGCGAATATAATAAAACCAGGCAGTAAGTGGCATTATTCAGTCTGTGCATCGGTTTAAAGTCGATGAATTTTTGGCGTTTCCAATGCGTTGGCTATGGAGTTGGAGAGCTTGGTGAGGCTGAAGGGTTTGCTGATGAAGCCTTGGATTCCGAGTTTGTCCAGTTCCCCGGCCTCGTCATTCTGAGAGTAGCCGGAAGAGATGAGGATTCGTACCTGGGGGTTGATGCTGGAGAGAGCCTGTGCGGTTTCTTTTCCGTTAAGGTCCGGCATGATCATGTCGAGGATAACCAGATCGATCTGTGCCCCGGATTGCTTGTAAAATTTAATCGCGTCATGTCCGCCGGTGCAGGTTATGACCTTATGGCCGAGTTTACAGAGCATCTTTTCGGCAGTTTTCCGGACGAGGTCCTCGTCGTCGACCAACAGGATTGCAGCATGTCCGACCGTTGGTCGTGAAGTTTTTTCGGTGGAGATGTATTCCATGTGAATGCGGGGCAGGTACAGCCTCATAACCGTGCCATGTCCGGGCTTGCTATGGACGGCGATCGCACCGTGGTGACTCCTCATGGTTCCATACGCTCCGGCGAGGCCCATTCCGGTACCTTTTCCAATCTCCTTTGTTGTGAAGAATGGTTCAAAGATGTGTTTCTGTGTTTCTTGGTTCATACCATCGCCCGTGTCGGAAATTGATATTTCAATGTAGTCTCCGGGAGGAATCTCATCGATTTTGTGGCTGTTGCAGAAGCGTTCGTCCAGTTGCACGGAGGAGGTCTGGAAGCGCAGAGTTCCGCCGTTGGGCATTGCATCACGAGCGTTCAGGGCAATGTTGAGGATGGCGTTTTGCAGTTGGCTGGAGTCGCCCATCACCATGGTTTTTTCGGGCGAGAGGTTGCATTCGATACGGATGCGTTTGTCAATGCTGCGTTCAAGAATTTTGATGGTGTCGGCAATTATTTCGTGGGGGTCAATAGGGTGGGCGTGGTATTTTCCTTTACGGCCGAAGGCCAGTAGCTGGGCGGTGAGTTCGGCGGATCGCTGGGCGGCTTTCCGAATGTCTTTGGCAAAGTCGCGGAGGGTCGGATCGGTTAATTCCTCGATCAGTATATCAGCATAACCGAGGATGCCGGTGAGCTGGTTGTTAAAGTCATGTGCAATCCCTCCGGCTAGCTGGCCAACGGCGCTCATCTTTTCGGACCGTTTCAGTTGTTCGTGTATGGCGTATTCTTCTGTGATATCGCGAAAGACCAGCACTACACCCTGAATGGTGCCGTCATCTGAGCGTATCGGGGCGGCAGAGTCGGCGATTTGGTATTCGGAGCCATTACGATGCAGCAGCACAGTATGGTTTTTAAGGCCGACCACCTGGCCGGTAATCAATACTCGATCGACGGGGTTGTCTATGGTTTGTCGAGTGGCGGCATTGATGATGTTGAACACGGTTGTAAGGGGCAGTCCAGATGCCTCGCTCTGGGGCCAGCCGGTCAGGGTTTCGGCCACAGGATTCATGCGAGTGACTTTACCTTCAGTGTCTGTGGCAATCACGGCGTCGCCGATGGAGTCGAGGGTGATGCGGAGGTTCCCCTCGCTGCGGCGCAGTTCGTTTTCAGCATGTTTTCGCTCCTGTATTTCCTGTTGCAAGGCCTGGGTGCGTTCGGCTACCCGCTGTTCAAGTGTTGCCATGAGGTTCTGTTTTTCAGTGCGTTGCCGGCGTTCTTCAAAGATCAGGGCCAGAACGGCGCAGAAGTTTTCAACATAGGGGTGATAAGGGGAAAAGGCCGAGGGATCGGAGAGGATAAACTCGAACAGTGCGTAGACCTGCTGCCGGTGGGAAATTGCGAAGTGTACGTTGGACGTGTTATCGTTAAGGACGGTTTCCGGGGGCAGGTTGTTTACGGTTCTGACGCCGGGGAGCTGTTTGAGCCCCTGAATGGAAAAAGACAAAATAGAGTCTGCCGTCGGTAGTTGCGACACCATGCTGTGCATCAGCGCGATTTGGCCGATTTTTTCGGCGGATAGCTCATTTGAAGGAGTCATGAGATGCTGTTTAAGTATTCTTCCGGTTCAATGTAGAACGGGTTGTTCACAACGGAGCCGTTAACCAGCATTTTGGGGTGTACCTTCATGACCTCCAGGATCGTGGCGCCGTCAAACTGATTGGCGTCGTATTGGCAGACGGCGGTGAGCGGGCATGTTCGCTGGAGGAGGGTGACTCGGGATTCATATTCCAGCAACCGCTCGCCGCCCTGCACTTCTGCGATTCGGGGCGCCATTTCGCCGATCACTCGGGCGGATTCATAACCCTGCTCCCGGGACTCATTATAGAACTGAGTCAGGAGTCCAAGCATGCGGGCAGGATCAAAGCTATCGTTTTCAAAATAGACTTCGCTGGTGCGGGAAATGGTTATGTCACCGTTCTGTTTCCGTTCGTCGCAGGCGATTCCGTTTGCTTCCAGATAGCTGCAGATCTCTTTTTCGCTGATTTCGTCGGTAAAGCCAGCGACCCGTTCTCCGCCCTTTAATCCGCTCAGTAAAAATTTAAGCAGGCAATCGGTTCGTTCCTTTTCGCTTGAGAAAATCAGGCACAGATGAGTGCCTTCCGGTTCAGGTTGGTCTGTGAACCCGAGTGCAATATTCCTGGTTAGTTTTTTCATTTTTACACCCCGTAATCAATCCGTGTATAACGCCTCATCGCGCGGAGCATTATGTGTAAATCGCTTATTTTATCAAGTTTGAATCGCCATCGCCCACTGATAAATTTTTCCTATAAGAAGGCACCGGAACCGTTTTTGCCGGCTTTACAAAACTAAGTGGACTGTTGCCGTGCATCTTTGTCTTCTTTCCGGCTATAAGGCCTTCATGAAGTTTAAACATGTCATCTGGGACTGGAACGGAACGCTGTGGGATGATACCTGGCTGTGCGTGGAGATTAACAATCATATGCTGCAGCGGCGCGGGCTGCCGGAAATTACGCCGGAAATCTATCGCGACAAGCTCTGCTTTCCTGTGGATCGCTATTACTGCCAGCTTGGATTCGACTATAGCCTTGATCCCTACCGCATTCTCGCCGAGGAGTTTATCGAGGAATATACGCGCCGCCGTTTCGAGTGTGAGCTTCAGTCCGGCGCGCGTGAACTGATCCAGGGGCTTCAGTCGCGCCGGATTCCGCAGGCCGTTCTTTCCGCCTATCAGCACGACACCCTGTTGCAGGCCGTGGAATATTTTCAGCTTACCGCATTTTTCGATGATGTTATCGGGCTGAACGACATCTATGCCGCCGGCAAGGTGGAAAACGGGCGTAAATATATAGCCGGCCTTTCCATGAATCCGGTAGACGTGGTCTTTATCGGTGACACCCTACACGATTTCGAGGTGGCCGAAGCCATGGGGGTAAGCTGCATTCTTGTGTCCAACGGTCATAACAGCCGCTCCCGGCTGGAATCCAGCGGTGCCCCCGTTGTCGATTCCCTAGCCGAAGTGAACGCCTTTCTGTTGCATTAATCCGCACTTGTAGACGCACGTGTTTTACAACGAAGCAGATTGACAGGATCATACATTTGGCTAATTTACCAAATGTTAAAGAGAGGCAGGCACATGACTGAGCAGGAACAAATCCGTTTCGAGGCGCGAGCCCGGGTGCTTAAAGCGCTGGCGCATCCGACCCGTCTGTGGATTGCAGAACAGCTGGCGGACGGGGAGCGGTGTGTCTGTGAGTTTGTTGATGGCGTTGGAGTCGATTTCTCTACGATCTCGAAGCACCTGACGGTTTTAAAGCAGGCGGGAATCGTGGCCGACGAAAAACGCGGTAAGCAGGTTTGGTACACGCTGAAGGTTCCTTGCGTACTGAATTTCATGAACTGCATCGAGGCAGTTATCGATCACAAAAACGGGAATGCCTGCGCTGCAACGGGTGCCTGTCCCTGATTCAATAAATTGAGGCAAACATGTTTGGCTGGCTGGATCAACTGGTAACGCTGATGGTGGAGGGATGGTTTCATGTTCCTGTAGAGAGCCGTCTGGGCGGAAGCATCCATTTCTTTTTCTACGATACGGTCAAGATTGCGATCCTGCTCTCGGGCATGATCTTCGTCATCTCCTATTTGCGCTCCTATTTTCAGCCGCAGAAAACCAAGGCGATGCTAGAGAAGATTCATGGTCCCAAGGCACATGTGGCGGCTTCGCTGATGGGTATCATCACGCCGTTCTGCTCCTGCTCTTCGGTTCCGATTTTTATCGGCTTTATCGAAGCCGGCATTCCGCTTGGAGTCACTTTTTCCTTTCTGGTCACGTCACCGATCGTCAACGAAGCCGCCTTTGCGGTGCTGTGGGCCTCGTTCGGATGGAAGGTGGCGTTCACCTATGCCGGGATGGGGATTGTGATCGGTGTGCTGAGCGGCATGATGATCAGTCGTTTCAAGCCGGAAAAATATCTCGAGAAAGAGGTTTTTAAGGGACAGGCCTTTAACAAGATCCGGCCGGACATGACCCAGAAGGAGCGGCTCGCTTACGCTGGCGAACACGTGGCAGATATCCTGAAACGCATCTGGCTGTTTCTGCTGATCGGTATTGGTATCGGCGCCGCGATTCACGGCTGGGCGCCGGAGGAAATTCTCGCGAAATATGCCGGTCGGGATAATCCGTTTAGTGTGATCGTCGCTGTGCTGTGCGGGGTTCCGCTCTATGCGAATGCCATTGGAACGATTCCGATTGCGGAGGCGCTGATTAATAAAGGCGTCGGACTCGGGACAGCGCTGTCTTTCATGATGGCGGTAACGGCGCTTTCCGTTCCGGAAATGGTTCTGTTGCGCAAGGTGATGAAGCCGCGATTAATTGCAGTTTTTGTATCGACGGCCTCCATCGGCATCCTGCTGGTGGGCTTTCTGTTCAACTGGCTGTTTTGAGGAAGGTGTGCAGGTATACATCAAACCAGGGAGTAAATCATGACGACAATAAACAGTTCGGTCTGTAAAGGTGGATCCATATTGGTTTTTGCGTGTTCCGGCGCGGCGGATGTCGGAGCTGTGGCGGATCAGGCCGCCCGGGAAATGAGCCGGAACGGGGTCGGCAGCATGTTCTGTATGGGCGGAATCGGCGGTCGCGTTGAACCCATCATGAAGAAAACGGCGGCGGCGGACAGAATCCTGGCCATTGACGGCTGCCCGCTCAACTGCGTGAAGGCGACGCTGGAGCAGGCGGGATTTACATCGTTCGAGCACCTTCAGCTGGCAGATCTTGGAATGGACAAGGGGAGCACCCCGGCAAGCAGTGAAAATATCCGCAAGGCCGCCGAGGCGGGCGCGGCACTGCTGCAGATTTAAGGGTAACGGGCATCGTAACGAGAGGGTGGAATGAAGAAGAATCTGATTATTGTAGGACTGCTGGCTGTTGCCGTTGTGACGGTGGTCGGCATCAAAAACGCAAAACACTCCAACGGCGGTTGCAGTTCCTGCTGTTCCGGTGGGTGTCCGGCGCCGGATGCGACCGAAGCCAGGCAGTGTGTAATGTTGCCCCGCCTGCTTGATCTAGGATCCGATCAATGCGTTCCCTGCAAGATGATGGATCCGATTCTTGCGGAGCTGAAGTCTGCATATACTGGGCAGCTTGATGTCGAGTTTATCGATGTCTGGAAGGATGAAGAGGCGAGTGCGCTTTACGGAATCCGGATGATCCCCACGCAGGTTTTCTTCGATGTCGACGGCAATGAACTGTTTCGCCACGAAGGCTTTTTTGCGAAAGAGGATATCCTCGCAAAATGGCAGGAACTCGGCTTTGAATTCGAGGTTGCGAATTAGATGGAGCAGCTGTTTGCCTCATTAAGCCATGCCGTAAGCGGAAATCCGTTTGTGGCTTTTGGTGCGGCGTTTGTCTGGGGTGTCCTAAGTATCCTGCTGAGTCCGTGTCATCTGGCAAGCATTCCGCTTATTGTCGGATTTATTGATGGGCAGGGCAGAATGTCGCCGGCGCGCGCCGGACTCGTCTCCTTTCTCTTTTCTTTCGGCATTCTGGTCACGATTGCAGCCATCGGCGCAGTCACGGCAGAGGCCGGCCGCATGATGGGTGATATCGGTCGCTATGGAAATTATCTGGTGGCCGTCATTTTCTTTGTGGTCGGTCTGGGCCTGCTGGGTGTCATTCCCCTTCGATGGAACAAGCCGGAGCATGCTGGCGAAAAACGCAAGGGGCTGCTTGCCGCTTTCATGCTGGGACTCATTTTCGGAATTGCGCTGGGGCCCTGTTCATTTGCATTCATGGCACCGCTGCTGGGGCTCGCATTCAAGCTTGGAGCCGGACAACCGCTGTATGCGGCAAGCCTGCTGTTGATGTATGGCATCGGGCATTGTGCGGTCATCATGCTGGCCGGAACCTCGTCGGGAATCGTACAGCGTTATCTCAACTGGAATGAACAGTCTAAGGGCTCACGCATCATGAAACGGGTTTGCGGGATCCTGGTTCTGCTGGGCGGCCTCTACCTTATATATGCAGCTCCTTGATGTTTTGGTTTTACAGAAGCGCGTTGACTAAACATAAACCTGAGAAGGAGGCTCAACCGCCCTTCTCACGATGTCATTTATTCAACTTTCGAGGGTATCTATGATTCCACGCAAAGATCGCCACCCCTTTGCCATCGCAGACCATCGCCTGCCGAAGAAAATCCCTGATCGGCTTTGCCGGGCCAAGATAGTGCAAATCGCCCATGAGCGCATCAAAACGCCCGTTTTCAGCCATGGGCACAACCATGGATTCGATGTTCATGCGGGCACTCCTTGTTGTGGAGTCCGTCTTCTTCCATTCCGGGTTGATCGTTTTCGTCCAGCCTATAAGAGCGAATGGGACGGGATTTTTTTACATAAAAGTGAAGCTGCTTGTATTGGGCGATTTGGGCGTAATCAGAAAATGCCCCTGGGTCTGGTCCTGCCGTCCAAATTTTCTTGTTTCCTTTTGCAGGAAACATTAGTTAAATATAATGTTAAAGTATAAGGGAGATGGGATATGCGGAAGGTTACTTCGCTTACTTTATTGATTGCCGGATTTATCGAGCTGGTTACCAGCGTAGTTCTCTACATGATGCCGGCCGGTCGCGTGGCATATTGGTCGGAATACCGATTTCTGGGGCTGAGCAAGAATCAGTGGGGCGGCATGCACATCACGGTGGGTACGCTCCTGCTGGTTTTGATCGGACTCCATATCTTTTATAACTGGAAGCCGATTCTTACCTATCTCAAAAACAAAGCGAAGCAACTGACGGTGTTTAACCGGAGTTTTAATATTGCGCTCCTGCTATCCCTGTACGTGACGGTCGGGACGCTTTTTAATCTGCCGCCGATGAGTTTTGTGCTCATGCTTGGTGAACACCTGACGGAGCAGGGGAATGCCAAATATGGTGAACCTCCCTACGGTCATGCGGAGCTTTCCTCGCTCGCGATGTTCTGTAGCAAAATGCGGATTGACCCGGAATCGGCGGGGAATCTCCTGAAGGATGCCGGCATTGAATTTTCCGGACGGCAGGAAACGCTGGCTGAGATTGCCGCTGAAAACGGGAAAACTCCGCAGCAGATTTATGACATTATCCGCCCGGGCGGCGAGACCGTTGTCGGCACTGCGGCATTCCCGGACAGTCCGGTGCCCGGATTCGGCAAAGAGACGATCCGCGGTTTTTGCGGCGCCTATGGTCTGCCGGTTGACGCGGTGCTGAACGAGCTGCACGCGGCCGGTTTTACGGCCGGCCCCGATGATTCCATGCGGACGATCGCCGAGAGTCAGGGAGGCAACCCGATGAAGGTATTTGAAGTGATTCAGCGCGTGGCCGAAAAGCAACAGTAAAGATTCCGTCGCCGAACTGACCGCACCTTATATATAAGGACCGTGTGGTTTCGGCGGGTTCAGCGATTTCGCAACAATCCCTTTAGAGGGTTACAATCTTGTTGTTTTCGAGGCAAATAGAATCATATCGGTACTAAATGGTTCTTGTTCCTGAGAATTATTCCGCGTAAGGATTTGACTTGCAGGGAGGGGGTGGGCAAATTACCCCGCTCTTTAAATCGAGCCGATGTGAGGTTTTTTATGAACAAAAACACGACTATTTTACCTGAAAACGAGATTAACTGCTTCGGTCAGCCCGAAGGACAGGGCATGTACCGCGCTGATTTTGAACACAGTAGTTGCGGGATTGGCTTTGTTGCCAACCTGAAGGGCCGGAAAAGTCATTCCGTAATTACCGATGCGCTGGGCATGCTTGCCTGCATGGAGCATCGCGGCGGTACAGGCTTTGACATTAAGTCGGGCGACGGCGCCGGCATTCTGTTCCAGATTCCGCATGAACTCTTTATGGAAGAGTGTCCGAAGGCCGGCATCAAGCTTCCGGCATTCGGCGAGTATGGCGTCGGCATGACCTTCTTTCCGCGCAACGCAGTCAAGCAGTCCGAGTGCAAAGACATCATTGAGCGAAATCTGAAAAAATTCAGCCTGCCGCTACTCGGATACCGCGTGGTGCCGGTAGACAATTCCGATCTCGGACGCGACTCTGCGGAAACCGAACCCAGTGTTCAACAGATCTTTATCGGCAAGCCCGAAGGCATGAGTGTTGAAGAGTTTGATCGCAAGCTCTTTGTATTCCGTAAGTATACGGAACGCGTCGCCAATGAAACTGTTCAGGGCATCGGTCCCGATGGGCTCAATATTATTTCCTGCTCCTACAAGACCATCAACTATAAGGGGCAGCTGGTTACCGAGCAGGTTCCGAAATATTTCCTCGACCTGCAGAATGAATCGGCCGTGTCCGCGATCGCACTGGTACACTCTCGCTTCTCAACCAACACCTTCCCGTCGTGGAAGCTGGCACAGCCGTTCCGCTATATTGCCCACAACGGCGAAATCAACACCAACAAGGGCAACATCAACTGGATGCGCGCCCGTGAGGTCCTGCTCGAGTGTTCCTTGTTCACCCGCGAAGAACTGGAAATGATTTTCCCGATCTGTGATGTCAAGGCGTCCGACTCGGCCAATCTGGACATGGCGATTGAAATGCTGGTGCTTTCCGGTCGTTCACTGCCGCACGTTCTGATGATGCTGATTCCGGAAGCGTGGCAGAATCAGCCGGATATGGATCCGGCAAAGCGCGCCTTCTACGAATTCTACTCCGCCATGATGGAGCCGTGGGACGGGCCGGCATCGGTCTGCTTTACCGATGGTGTCCTCGTTGGTGCCACGCTCGACCGCAACGGCCTGCGTCCTTCTCGTTATTGCGTGATGGAAGACGATACGCTGATCATGGCATCGGAAACCGGCGTTATCAACGTCGACCATACCAAGGTTAAGATTCGCGGACGCCTGCAGCCCGGCAAGATGTTTGTTGCCGATCTGGAGCAAGGTCGTATTATTTCCGACGAAGAGCTCAAGGCCGATCTCTGCAGCCGCCAGCCGTATGCCGAGTGGGTGAAGCAGTCCATGATCAACCTGAAGAATCTTCCGCCGTCCGACGATTATGAACTCAAGCTGCCGGGCGAAAAAACCCTTTTCAAGCGCCAGCAGGCGTTCGGGTTCACCTATGAAGATGTGAACGAAATCCTGCAGCCGATGGCTACCACCGGAAAGGAACCTCTGGGTTCAATGGGTGCCGACAATCCGCTGGCGGTTCTTTCGGATCGTCCGGTACAGCTGTCGCACTATTTCAAGCAGCTCTTTGCACAGGTCACGAATCCGCCGATCGACCCGATCCGCGAACGTATCGTTATGGACCTGCGTACTTATGTAGGCGGCTTCAAGAATATCCTCACGGAATCGCCGGAGCACTGCCGTCGTATCGCCATTGATCAGCCGGTGCTGACCAACGAAGACTTGTCGCGCCTGCTCTTCCTTGACCAGAGCCACTTTCAGGCCAAGCGCCTTGAAATCTGCTATCCGGTCAACGGCGGACCGGGAACGCTTGAAAGAACGCTCGACCGAGTTTGCCGCTATGCGGAAGACGCGATTGATGAAGGTCACTCCATCATCATTCTGTCTGACTTCCACATGAATTCCGACCATGCGCCGATTCCTTCGGTACTGGCGGCCGCAGCGGTTCACCACTATCTCATTCGCGCCGGCAAGCGTGGCAAGGCCGATATCGTGATGGAAGTCGGTGATGTACGTGAAGTGCATCATTTTGCCACGGTGCTTGGATTCGGTGCATCAGCGATCAATCCCTACATGGCGCTCGATACGATCCGCCAGATGGAGAAGGATGACCTGCTCAACGGCCTGACCGCCGAAGTGGCCATCAAGAACTACATCAAGGCGATCGACGGCGGTCTGCTGAAGATCTTCTCGAAGATGGGGATTTCCACGTTGGCTTCTTATCAGGGTGCACAGATTTTCGAAATCGTCGGGATCAACTCCGATGTCGTGAAGAAATACTTCACCGGCACTGTCAGCCGTATCGAAGGCCTGAGCCTCGACGATATCGCACACGAAGCTGCGATCAAGCATCGCAAGGGTTATCCGACCCGCGGCGGCGCTGCAAAGGTACTGGAACCGGGCGGCGATTATCACTGGCGCAAGGATGGTGAACGCCACCTGTTTAATCCGATGACCATTCGCCTGCTACAGGAATGTACCCGCGATAAGGATTATGCGAAGTACAAGGATTACTGCTCCCTCGTGGACAACCAGAGCAAGGCGGCCTTCACGCTGCGCGGCCTGATGGAATTCCAGTCGGACCGCCGGTCGGTCTCGATCGACGAAGTGGAACCGGCATCCAACATTCTCAAGCGTTTTGCAACCGGCGCGATGTCCTTCGGTTCCATCTCCTGGGAAGCGCACACCACGCTGGCGATTGCCATGAACCGCATCGGTTCCCGCTCCAACTCCGGTGAGGGCGGTGAAGATCCGAAGCGTTATGAAAAGCTGCCGAACGGCGACGATATGTGCTCTGCCACGAAGCAGATCGCATCCGGCCGTTTCGGAGTGAACAGCTACTATCTGTCGAAGGCTTCCGAGCTGCAGATCAAGATGGCCCAGGGCGCCAAGCCTGGTGAAGGCGGACATCTGCCGGGGCACAAGGTGAACGGCTGGATCGGCCGGACCCGCAACTCGACGCCCGGTGTCGGCCTGATTTCACCGCCGCCGCACCATGATATTTATTCGATCGAAGACCTGGCCCAGCTGATCTACGACCTGAAGAACTCCAACCGCGATGCGCGTGTGAACGTGAAGCTGGTTTCCGAAACCGGCGTCGGCACCGTGGCGGCCGGGGTTTGTAAGGCGAAGGCGGATGCGGTTCTGATTTCCGGCTATGACGGCGGAACGGGGGCGTCTCCACTCAGTTCGATCAAGCATGCCGGTCTTCCGTGGGAGCTCGGACTTTCCGAAACCCATCAGACGCTGGTTCGCAATCGACTGCGTAACCGCATCGTGGTTCAGGCCGACGGTCAGATGAAGACTTCGCGCGACCTTGCGATCGCCACCCTGCTGGGTGCGGAAGAGTGGGGTGTGGCTACGGCGGCGCTCGTGGTACAGGGCTGCATCATGATGCGCAAGTGCCACTCCAACACCTGCCCGGTCGGTATCGCCACGCAACGCGGCGAACTTCGCGCCAAGTTTGATGCTTCTCCGGATTACGTGGTCAACTTCTTTGAATTCCTTGTCGATGGCCTGCGTGAAATCATGGCTGAGCTCGGATTCCGTACCATTGATGAAATGGTCGGACAATCCCAGTGCCTGAAGTTCCGCGACGATGTCGACCACTGGAAATACAAGAACCTCGACCTCTCCCCGATCCTGTACAAGGAAAGCATCGGAGCTGACGAAGGCGGATTGTTCCACTGCAAGAATCAGAACCACATGCTGGAAAATGTTATCGACTGGAAGCTGGTCGAGGCTGCTCGTCCGGCGCTGGAAAACGGTGAAAAAGTGAATGCTGAATTTGATGTGGTCAACACCGACCGCTCCGTCGGCACGATCCTGTCGCACGAAATGACCAAGATCTACAAGGACAAGGGACTTCCGGACGGAACCGTTCACTTTAAACTCAATGGCTCGATCGGTCAGTCTATGGGTGCCTTTATGTGCAAGGGCATTGAGCTCGAGCTCGAAGGCGATGCCAACGACTATGTCGGCAAGGGTCTCTCCGGCGGCCATCTGGCCATCTATCCGAACAAGGGTGTTCCGTTCGTGGCCGAAGACAATATTCTCGTCGGTAACGTCTGCTTCTACGGAGCAACCGGCGGTAAGGCCTTTATCCGCGGGGTTGCCGGCGAACGTTTCTGTGTTCGTAACTCCGGCGCACAGGTGGTCGTTGAGGGAATCGGCGATCACGGTTGTGAGTACATGACCGGCGGTCTGGCCGTGATCCTTGGAAGAACCGGCCGCAACTTCGGCGCGGGGATGTCCGGCGGTGTGGCATACGTTTATGATGTCGACGGCGATTTTGCTGAAAAGTGCAACATGGAAATGATCGAGCTCGAAAAGGTGCATGCCTCCAAAGATATCGAAGAGCTGAAGGGAATGATTGAAACGCATCAGGCCAAGACCGGTTCGTCGGTCGCAGAAGGGATGCTTTCGGACTGGGATGCCACGCTCGCTAAGTTCGTAAAGGTCATTCCGTCCGACTATAAGCGCATGCTCGGCTACATTGAGAAGGCCCGTGAAACCGGCGAATATGAAACCGAAGAACAGATCATCGATGCCGCGTTCGACATGCATATTGCGGCGCTGAACGGCTAACCGATTTGTGAAGGAGATTTAGTTATGGGAAAACCAACTGGATTCTTGGAATACGTACGGCAGACCAACCCCATGCGTCCGCCGGAAGAGCGTGTGAACGACTGGAACGAAGTTTACGTCCTGCGTGATGAGCAGACCTGCCGTGAGCAGGGTGCCCGTTGCATGGACTGCGGCGTTCCGTTCTGCCATCGCGGCGAAATGATGCAGGGCGGCGCCAGCGGCTGTCCGATCAACAACCTGATCCCTGAGTGGAACGATCTGGTGTATCGTGGCCGCTGGAAAGACGCGCTCAACCGTCTTCACCACACCAACAACCTTCCCGAAGTAACCAGTCGGGTCTGCCCGGCGCCGTGCCAAGCCGGATGCGTACGGTCGATCAACGAACCGGCCGTCACAATCCACGACAACGAACGTGCTATTATTGACAACGGCTTTGCTCAGGGCTGGGTGGTGGCCGAACCGCCGGAAGTCCGCACGGACAAGACCGTTGCGGTGATCGGATCCGGACCTGCCGGTATCTGCTGCGCGCAGCAGCTGAACCGCGCCGGACACCATGTGACGGTTTATGAACGCGCCGACCGCATCGGCGGGTTGATGATGTACGGCATTCCGAACATGAAGCTCGACAAGAAGGTCATGCAGCGCCGTGTCGACCTGATGGCTGAAGAGGGCATTGAATTCAAGACCGGCGTGGAAGTCGGCAAGGATATTTCCGCTGTCGAGCTCAAGAAACAGTATGATGCCGTTGTGCTGGCCACCGGTGCCACCAAGCCGCGCGATCTTCCGGTTGAAGGGCGCGACCTGAACGGGGTTTATTTTGCCATGCAGTTCCTGCATGCGAATACCAAGAGCCTGCTCGACAGCAACCTTGAAGACGGAAACTATATCTCCGCCAAGGGTAAAAAAGTCGTCGTAATCGGCGGTGGTGACACCGGTACCGACTGCGTAGGCACGTCGCTTCGTCATGGGTGCGAATCCGTGACCCAGCTTGAAATTATGCCGAAGCCGGATGCCGACCGCAACCGGGTTTCCAATCCGTGGCCGCAGTGGCCGGCAAACCTGAAGACCGATTACGGTCAACAGGAAGCCATCGCGCTGCAGGGCAGGGATCCGCGCAACTTCTCGGTCATGACCACAAAGTTTGAAGGTGATGCCGAAGGTAATCTCGTTGCGATCCATACGGTGGAAGTCGAGTGGGTGGATAACGGTAACGGTGGCAGAATGCCGAAGGCTGTTGCAGGGACTGAAAAACGTACCGAAGCCGATCTGGTTCTGCTGGCCATGGGCTTCCTCGGCCCGGAAGACGTCGTTGCCGAGCAGCTGGGTGTTGAGCGCGATGTACGATCCAACTACAAAGCCGATCACGAAGTCTACACCACCAATGTTGAAAAGGTCTTTGCCTGCGGGGACTCCCGTCGCGGTCAGTCGCTGGTTGTATGGGCGATTAACGAAGGTCGCGGCTGCGCCCGTGAAGTGGATAAGTTCCTGATGGGCGACACGGTTCTTCCGTAAGAATCTATTCACCATCGTCAACCCGGAGCATCTGCAAGGAACTCCGGGTTTTCTTTTTTCTGCGCCGGACGGGGACATCCGGCTTGCAGGTCGTTTGGGGTTTCATTATCAACGGATAAAACGAAGGGGAAGCCAATGACGGTCGTCGCATTCAACGGAAGTCCGCGCAGCGGTGGAAATACCGAAATCCTGCTGAGAAATGCATTGGAAGAGCTGGAAGCCGAAGGCATCCGGACGGAATTGATCAAGGTCGGTGGTCAGATTCTTCGCGGCTGTACCGCCTGCAATTGGTGCCGGGAATCGGGAGAAAAGCGTTGTGTGATTGATGACGATCCGCTGAACGGCTATCTCGATAAAATGCGCGAGGCCGATGGAATCCTGCTGGGATCGCCGACCTATTTCGCCGATCTGACCGCGGAAATGAAGGCGCTGATCGATCGCTCCGGTTATGTGCTCCGGCCCAGCCGGGAGCTGAAGAGAAAGCTGGGTGCCGGTGTGGTGGCCGCCCGTCGCGGCGGGGCACTGCATACCTTCGATTCGCTCAACCACTTTTTCCTGATCAATGAAATGATTGTGGTGGGATCGAGCTACTGGAACGACGGAATCGCCGGCGCCGCCGGTGCCGTGGCTGAAGATGACGAGGGTATCAATACCGCCCGCACGCTGGGCCGCAACATGGCGTGGCTGCTCAAGAAGCTCGAATCATAACGACATCATTTCGATTAGGGATCGTGTGCGTGGGGGGCCTCTTCTGCAAAGATCTCCAGCCGGACGGCCGCCAGCTCTGCCTCGATAAACCGTGACAGCGGAGTGTCCGGGCATTCGGTTACAAGATCCGAGAAGTCGACGATGCGTTCATAGACCGTTTCAAATGTGTCGGCTCCGGGTGGGATACAGCGCACCTCAAACCGAACCTCATGCGGGTTTTGCTCGCTCTGTGCGGCGAACAGGTGATGATCGATTCCCTGATGCAGGAACCGCTCTTCCTTGATGAGTTTTCCAATCATGGTGTCCTCCGTTAACGGGGTCGATCCTAATGCCTTTGTCAAAGATTGCAAAGTTGGTTTTCCCTTGATTCCAAATAAGCTACATTCGCGCTCATGCATAAATACAAAGCTCATATCGCGTTAAAGAACGGCAGTCGTCGTGCGCCGGAACAGGTGGTTGCGGAGCTGCTGCACAATCAGTTCGGCGGGCGCAGTACGCCGGTTCTGATTGCGGTCGGCGGTCCGGGCGGAACCGGAAAGTCGACCTTTGCCCATGTGCTGGCCGAGCGGCTGGGCGA
>JAFGVP010000170.1 GCA_016937945.1 Pontiellaceae bacterium
TACCGGATTCCGGCGACCGGCGATCGGCCGATGAAGTTTGCGGTGGAGGGGCTTCCGAAAGGGCTGAAGCTTGATCCGGCAACGGGCATTATCCGCGGTACGATTGCCGATCGGACGCCGAAGGCGCACAAGCTGGTCTTCCACGCAGAAAACGCGAAGGGAAAAGCGGAGAAGGCCTTCACAATTCAGGTCGGCGATACGCTTGCGCTGACCCCGCCCATGGGCTGGAACAGCTGGAACTGTTTTGCGCATGCCGTAAGCGCGGAAAAGGTAAAGGCGGCCGCCGATGCGTTTATCGAATCGGGGCTGGTGGACCATGGCTGGATCTACGTGAACATTGATGATTTCTGGGAAATCTGTCCGTTCAGCGATGATCCGACTTTGCAGGGGCCGGAACGCGATGCGTCCGGAAAAATTCTGACCAACTCGCGCTTCCCCAACATGAAGGGGCTGACGGATTATATTCACGGGCTGGGACTGCGTGCCGGGCTTTACTCCAGTCCGGGGCGGTTTACCTGCGGCGGCTGCGTGGCAAGCTATCAGCATGAAATACAGGATGCGGAGAGCTATGCGCAGTGGGGATTCGATTACCTGAAGTATGACTGGTGCAGTTACGGGGATATCGCGCCGAACGACGTTATGGAGGAACTGCAGAAGCCATATCGCCTGATGAATGATTGCCTCCGCGCGCAGCCGCGCGACATTGTCTTCAGCCTTTGCCAATATGGCTGGGGCGCGGTATCGACCTGGGGCGAGTCCGTCGGAGGAAATCTGTGGCGGACGACCGGGGATATCACCGATACCTGGGGCAGCATGGCAGGTATCGGATTCCAGCAAAACGGTCTGGAAGCATTCGCCGGGCCGGGCCACTGGAACGATCCGGACATGCTGGTGGTCGGCCATGTGGGCTGGGGTCCGAATCTGCATCCAACCCGTTTGACGCCCAATGAACAGTACACGCATATCACCCTGTGGTGCATGCTGGCGTCTCCGCTGCTCATCGGTTGCGACCTGACGCAGCTCGACGACTTTACGTTGAGTCTCCTGACCAACGACGAAGTCATCGGCGTCAATCAGGATCTGCTGGGGGCTCAGGGATTCCGCGTAGCGAAGGATGACAGGCTTCAGACGCAGGTCTGGAAAAAGCCGCTGGCGGACGGATCGATGGCCGTGGCCCTGTTTAACCTCCATGAGATTGAACAGGAGGTAACCGTGAAATGGAGTGATCTCGGTTTGGGGGGTCCGGCGCAGCTGCGCGATGCCTGGCGCCAAAAGGATCTGGGCGTATTCGAAGACCATTTCACTGCGCCGGTCGCTCGCCACGGCACGATGTTGCTGATTGTAAAACTCTCGGAAAAATAGATATACTTTTCCCGAAAACGCTCAGGAAGTGCGGAATAACAAAAAGGAATGAACAGTGAATAAAATTCAGAAGCTGGGCTGCCTTGTTGGAATGATTGTAATGGGGGGCGCTTCGTTGGTTCGTGCGGACTCATCCATTGCCAGTCCTGACGGCAAACTGAGCGTCAGGTTTTCGATGGATGGGTCGGGGGCGCCGCGATATGAGGTGATGCGGGACGGAAATCCGGTGCTGCTGTCATCGCGATTGGGGCTCGTTCGTGATGATGCGGATTTCACGCAGGGGCTGAAGCTTCTGAGTGAAACGGACGTGATGCCTGTGGCTGATGATTATGAAATCCGAACGGCCAAACGCAGCCATAATCATTATCGGGCCAACCGCCGGACGTTCCGGTTGGCAAGCTCACAGGGAAGCGTAATAGAAATCATCTTTCAGGTGTCCAATGACGGCGTTGCCTTCCGTTATCACTTCCCTGAAAGCTCAACCGTAGTCCGGACTCTGAGCGAGGAAGTCTCCTCGTTCCGGTTTCCGGATGGAACCCGGGCCTGGCTACAGCCGATCGCAGAATCTAAAAACGGTTGGGCCCGTGCCAATCCCTCCTACGAAGAGCATTACCAGATGGAGATTCCGGTAGGCACGACTTCCACGTTGGGTGCGGGTTGGGTCTTTCCGGCGCTGTTTCGCTCAGGAGATACCTGGCTGTTGGTCAGCGAGAGTTCGCTCTCTCGTGGTTTCTGCGGATCGCGCCTGCGCCATGAATCTCCCGGCGGTGAATATCAGATCGGCTATTCCGACCCGCGCGAATGCGTTGTCGGTAAACCGTCGAATCCGACCTCCACACTGCCGTGGACAACGCCGTGGCGTTTGATCGTGATCGGTGATCTGAAAACCGTTGCGGAGTCCACGCTGGGAATTGATCTGGCCGAACCCGCCCGGTTTGGTCCGCCCGCGCGTCCGAACGGTAAGGCGTCATGGAGCTGGCCGCTGCTCGGCGATTCGATGACCACGTATGAGGTCCAGAAAAAGTTTGTCGATTATGCCGCGGAAATGAAGTGGCGCTACTGCCTCGTCGATGCGTTGTGGGATACGCAGATCGGGTACGAAAAAATGGAGGATCTGGTTGATTATGCCCGGAAGAAGAAGGTTGAAATCCTGGTGTGGTACAACTCCAACGGCAACTGGAATGATGCACCGCAGTCACCAAATCATATGCTCGATACTCATGAGAAGCGCATAGAGGAATTCGCTCGATTGAAGAAAATGGGCGTTGCCGGCCTGAAGATCGATTTCTTCGGCGGCGACGGTTCGTCGATGATCGATTATTACATCGATCTGCTGGAAGATGCGCAGCCCTTCGGGTTTCTGATGAATTTTCACGGCTGCACGCTGCCGCGGGGCTGGGAGCGGACCTATCCGAACCTGATGACGATGGAAGCGGTCAAGGGGCTGGAATACTGCACGTTTGAGCAGAGCAATGCGGATAAGATGGCTCCTCATGCGGCAATGCTGCCGTTTACCCGCAACGTATTTGATCCGATGGATTTTACGCCGATGGTGCTCGATAAGTTTCCCAACGGTAGGATCCGCCGGACAACGCCCGCTTTCGAGCTGGCCCTTTCCGTTCTCTTCACCTCCGGGATTCAGCACTATGCGGAAATTCCGGAGGGTTTGCAAAAGGTGCCGGATTATGTGAAGCAGTTCCTGAAGAAGGTGCCTTCGGTCTGGGATGACGTCCGGTTTATCGATGGCTATCCCGGGAAATATGTGGTCATGGCCCGCCTGGGAGACGGCCGCTGGTATGTGACGGGCATCAACAGCGAAACCAACGCAAAGACGCTGACGTTTGATCTGAGTCCGTTCAAAGGCCGGAGCGGTACGCTTATCTGTGATGGGGATGATGCCGGATTTGCAATGAAACGGATCGGTCGGAACGAAATTGGAGAATTTAAGATCTCGATTCCTCCGAACGGTGGATTCGTGCTGCTGGTTGAATAATACGTGACAAGAAACGAGCCGGACACCCGGCTCGTTTTTGCATTCTGAAAATCTGCGAAGGTGATGGGTATTTGCGTCTTCGGTTTATACGTTGCCGATTTTTTCCGATCAGGATTATGAGAGTAAATGAGGTGCGTGGGCTTTTGAATACGAGGAGAAGGTAAATTGAAAAAAACTAGAGGATCGCATGTGAAACTTCGAAGCGGTGCGCCGAGCGGGTTGGTGATCAGTCTCCTGTTTCATGCGGGGGCATTCTTTATCGCCGGCCTTTTTGTTGTTTTTACGGTCGTAAATAAAAAGGAGCCGGAGTTTATACCGCCTGCTCCGGTTGAACGGCCGAAGATGCAGCTGAAAAAACCGAAGGTGAAGGTGCAGAAGAGTTCCAATCCAAAACCCTCGTCGCGCATCGTAGCCAAAGTGAAGAGCAAGGCGATGCCGGAGATCCGGTTGCCGGACCTGATGGGGTCGGGCGATGGACTGCTTGGGGGTACCGGTATCGGAAATGTATCGGTGGATCTGCCGGAGATTCGTACCGTCAGTCTGCTTGGAACCTCCGAGACAACGGGGGCGGATCTTGTTGGAACCTACTATGACCTGAAGCGGAAGCGCGGCAACAGCTCATCCTATACGGGGTATGAAGAGAGCGACTACCTCAATGTCGTGCATGACTTTATTGATCGCGGATGGGATGAAAGTGTGCTCCGGCGGTATTACCAGCTCCCCCGGAAGATGTATCTGAGTACGTTGGTGGTTCCCGTGGTGAAATCAAGTTTTGCGCCGGTTGCCTTCGGGGACGATGAGGCCGCCGAAGGGGGGCAGTGGCTGGTGCACTATAAAGGAAAGTTGATGCACAAGGACGGTATTACGTTCCGGTTCTGGGCGGCGGGGGACTATATTCTCGGGGTGCGGGTGAATGGTAAAATGGTTGTGGCAGCCACCTGGGATGAGCGTGATGAAAGCCGAGGCAGTCTGCAGCAGGTTTTCGGGGATTCGTGGACTCCGCATGGCGCGGAAAACCGGCAGTATATTTTTGGCCGGAATTGTCTGGCGTATGTCGGAGACTGGATCACGCTGGAGCCGGGTGTTCCGCAGGATATTGAGATTCTGGTCGGGGATGAAAACGGGCTCGCCTGTGCCTATCTTGCGGTGGAGGAGAAGGGGGTTGATTATCCGGTAAGCAATCAGGGCGGTCCCATTCTTCCTGCCTTCAAAACAGCGGTGCTTTCGCACGATATAATCGATGCCATCTATCCCTTCCTGCCGGAAGATGAAATGATCTGCCTGACAAACGGGCCGGTGTTTAATGACTTTGGCAACGACCGGAAAACGGCCTTCAATCCGCATGCCGTTCGTGAGGAAGATCCGTGCGATATGCGCACGTGGACGCTGACCAATGGAACTACCATTCAGGCGGAACTTTCCGGTGCGGTCAGTTTTGATGAAACCGTGAAACTCATTGATCCGTCCGGCAAAGAGCTGACGATTCAATCAAAGCAGCTTTCCGAGGCTGACCTGGAGTATATCGATATTCGCAATGTTCCAAAGCTGGATATCGATTTTCTCAAATCCATGGAGAATATTCTGTACTCAAGCAGGATTGCCGAAGGGGACAATGTGCGGGATCCGGAGTTGCGGGCATCGTTCGGTGTGCGGGTAAAGCAGGTTGGTACAGGAAACTACAGCCATGAGCTGAAGGCGGAGTTTTTTGCGATTGGCCGGCAGGTTTTTGCAGATCGTTATATCCTGCTTGCCCACGAGTCTGTGCCCTTCAGGATCGATCGTGAAAGCGGCAAACGGTTTGAGTTTTACAGCAAGCGGGAGGTGCCGCTGCGGGAACTCTACCTGAACAGCTCCTATGGCCATTACGGTGAAAAGTATCACGGCTATATTGTTTTGGTTTCAGATGAGCTGGGCCGGCTTGTTGCTCATCGTGAATCGAGTATCTGGTTGTTCGATCATCTGGAAAACCTGAAACAGCTGAAGGTCGGAAACTATCTGGATCAGACATGTATCCGGCGCTATCCGGTTCGGCCTGCATCGTTAATTGATGGATCCTTCTAAGACGGTCTGGCGTATTCCCGGTTTCCGAGTGGAAGCTTCGGTGTCATTTAATTTGAGTCAGCACGTCACGTTGGCCTTCGTATGAAATAGCGTTTGCAGTTAAATTTTAGGATTTTGTTTTTTGCAGGCGAGCCGCCCGCGGTACGTATCGCCGCCGGCCCGACGGTCTTGAAACCCAAAAACCTATCAATCATTGGGATAATTCGGTTTGTGGATGGTGCCGGGTGTGAACTATAAGCGGACTGCAAAGATCGAAGAGGTTCTGTCATGGGTAGGTCATATGGATTAATCCGGGCTGCAGGGTTCCTGTTTCTTTTTGCATGTGGCTGTCATGCCGGTGAAATGGCTCGCGGTGCCGATATCGGCTGGTTGCCGCAGATGGAGCGTGGCGGCTATGTTTTCCGGGATCACGCGGGGAATAAGGCGGACTGCCTGGATATTCTTCGGGCGCATGGAATTGATACGGTTCGTTTGCGGGTTTGGGTTAATCCTTCCGATGATCCAAGAAGCGGACACTGCAGTCCGGAGGAAGTAACCCGGTTGGCCGAGCGAGCCCACCGGAAGGGCTTTCGGATCATGATCAATTTTCACTATAGCGATACATGGGCGGATCCGGCGCATCAGACCAAACCCGCGGCGTGGGCGGATCACGATCTTGGTGAGCTGAAAGGCGATGTTTATGATCATACGTTCGAGGTGTTGTCCGCTCTGAAAAAGCGGGGTGTGGTTCCTGAATGGGTACAGGTCGGTAATGAGATTCGTGACGGGATGCTGTGGCCGGAGGGGCGGATGTCTGCCTCGCCTGAAAATCTGGCCGACCTGATCAATGCGGGCTATCGGGCCGTAAAGAAGGTCGACAGTTCGATCAAGGTTGTTGTGCATCTGGATCGAGGGAATGATGCGGAACTGTCGCGCTGGTTTTTCGACTCCCTGAAGACGCACGGCGCCCGCTATGACGTAATCGGTCTGTCCTACTATCCTTACTGGCTGGAGAATCAAAAAGATTACCGGATGACGATCAACGATCTCGGCGAAAACCTGATCGACCTTGCGGCGCTTTACGACAAGGAAGTCATGCTGGTGGAGGTGGGAGGACCATCGGATCAACCCGAGGATACAAAGGCCATGCTCTCCGCGGTAATTGAAAAAGTGCAGGCCGTTCCGAAAGGGCGGGGGCTCGGTGTGATTTACTGGGAGCCGCAGGGCGCCCGTTCGTGGAGCGGATATCCGTTAAGTTGCTGGGGCAATGACGGAACGGCGACGGATGCACTCGACGCCTTCCTGGTCGAAAAAGAAAATCCCCGCCACAAATGACGGGGACCAATCTGCAAATTTGTGCTGGTCTTATCTTCTGAAAATACGGCGAGCGACCAGAATGCCCATGCCAAACAGACCAATCAGTCCGGCAGTGGCTGGCTCCGGAATTACACCGATAGTTCTATTGTCAGTATCCACAAACAAGGTCACAGCCTCGTTGTCACCACTGGTGCTAAATAAATAGGTCGCTGCGTTATTTCCGAATCCATCCGTTCCGACCTGATAGTCCCATCCACTTCCGTCTGTTACTTTGAATTCGTAGCTTCCGGCCGTACCGATTACCAGGTCAATTGAGTAATATCCGTCTCCTTCAGCTGTCATGGCAAACGATGGATCGGAAGGATTCCAGTCGCTGGCTCCACCGGCTGCAGTCATAAAACTTCCAACCACCTGCAACGGAGCACCATCGCTTTTTACCCATGTTACAGCACCACCACTTCCATTCGCTTGAGTAGTATCCACTGTAATCAGAACACTTCCATCGCTATCTCCATACGCCATGGTATTTGCATTCACAACTTCGGTGTCCCCCCATAGCGCAGGAGGCGTACCTCCATCATCCAATACCTTGTACAGATACTGGGTTCCGTCTAGAAGACTGTTCGCTGTGTAGCTGTAAATGCCGCTGCCCAAATCGGTCATCAGCAGGGTTCCATTGTCAGGATCCCAGTCTCCTTGTCCTCCGCCTTGTTCACTTTGCAGATCCCCCACGACCCACAGACTGGCATGTGCCACGGCTGCTGCTGATATGATTGCCAAGACTAACGCTGCCTTTCTTATTCTCATCTCATTCTCCTTTTAAGCTTATGCTCTCAAACATATACCCAAAATCAAACGACCTGCCCAGCTAGCCAAAGGGATAGGTTTATCATTTACTTGTAATCCATAACCAACCTCAGAAGATGAATGAGATTACTTTGCAATTCGTTTTTTCGCAATATAAAACAGGACGTTCTTCGTTCTTCGTTTGTCTACTGGCCGGGAAGGCTGACTTCCACGCGGTAAAACCGATTGCTGGACGACCCGGTTTCCACGCCGAATTCGGTGAACTGGCCGGTGCCGGAAAACGGATAACCGCTGTAGCGCTTCCACTCGACGGGCGGGGCCAGCGAGTCGGTCTGCCAGATAAAGTATTCGCGATTGTAGCTGGCGTTGAAAATCAGGCTGTAATAGGCGCCGTTGGTCTGCATGAAGCTGTCGCTGATCCGGAAATACATGTTGGAGTCGGTGGGATCGGTATTGGCTATATATTCCAAATAGTCCGAAATTCCGTCGCCATCATAATCGTTGGTAGAGGATAAATCAGCCGGGCTGAGGTTCCATTGCACTTCCCATGCGTCGGGGATTCCGTCGCCGTTGCTGTCTGTATTGACGTTGCTGAAGGCCTGCCGCGAGGCGATCAGGGAAGGATAGCCCGCCCGGTCATAGCGGATCGACAGGGTATGCGGAGAATCGGGGTTTCCATCGTACAAATTAGGCAGGGTGTAACTGAGCTGGTGCTCATTGGTTGTCACATTCCAGCTGATTACGGAGGTTAACGGAACGGCGGTTTCTCCGTCAATTTGCAGTGTGAAGGTATTCAGCAGCTGGTCACTGGTGAGTTCGTCGGCTAGCCATCCGGAAAAACGAACGCTCAGTGTGTCGCCCATGCTGAGCGTCTGTCCGTCGCTGCCGGGGGCCGTGATATACATCCGGGCGCCGGAGCCGGAAGTGTCGGTCAGAAGGGTGCGGGTGAGGGTTGTGAAATGGCCTTCACTGTCGGACAGGTCGAGATTAGTGGACGAGGTTATTTCTCTCAGGATGACTGAAACCGTTGCGGAGCCGATCAGGTCTGGAATATTAACGTAATCAAATTCCCATCGCTGTTCCGGATTGTTGCTCGGAATGAGTGATGCGCTGGTGGCCTTCTGCGCGCGTGCCCATGCTCCGTTTCCGTTTTCGGTTCCTGTTTGCAAATCGTCGTTGGTGTCATCGGTGTCATTAATCCGGAACCAGACCTCCTCAGCGGTCATGTCGGTTGTCAGGACCACGCGATAGCTTGGATAGTCGAGGGTCAGTCCATCGGCTTCCGGCCAGAGAATGCGTCCGTTCGGGGTTTCGGCATCATAGTAAAAGGTCTGCGTGTTTTCCCTGAAGATGGGCGTGTCATATTCCGCGCGACCCAGCAGGGCCTTGGTGCGCAGGATGTGAAATCCATCTTCGAGTCCTACGGCCATTTGGCCCCAGTCGTTATCGGGATAGTAGGGGACGGTTGCGGCGTTGAAGTCGGTGATCTCAAAACGCGTCTCCATGCGGGGAATGACATCCAGGTCATCGTCGGACCAGGGGAAGCGGCTGGCGGCGGCATTATGATAAACACCGATTTTGTAGCGCAGTTCGGTTCCGGCTGTTTGCGGGGGAATTGTTCCCGCCCACCATTCCGGTATGCCGGTGCCGTCGTTTGCTCCGGATTCCGAGAAGCTTAATTCCGCCACGTACGTGGAGTCTTTGCCGGTGCCGAGCGAACCGTCGGGGTCGGTTCCGTCGATCGTGTAATAGATGAACGCCCGGTTGGCTTCGCCTTCGTATCCAACCTTAACAGCAATGCTCAGCGGCTGTCCTGATGCCGCCGCCGGCGCCGGACTCAGCTGCAGGGAGGATCCATCCGATCGGATTTCGCCGGGATGGTGATAGGCCCAGTTTGCAGTGCCCGCGGATGTATTGATTCCGTTCCCGTTAATGGTCGTGACGCCGGCGTTTCCGATCGTGCAGACATAGGTTTCCGCGCCCGGTGATCCGATCACATTGCGTGCAGCATCGGCCGCCGCAAATTTTTCCGCGCCGCGCTGTTGATAGTGCATCTGTTCGAAGCCGAGAAACCGATCCTTGCTCACTGCCGGCGGATTATCGCGCGTGCCGTAATCCTGTGCCATAAAGTCCATCTGCGAATTCAGGTCGATTCCTCCGTCGAGCTTCATCAGGATATTTTCGGCGGAGCCGTCGGCGCGGGCGATGAAGGTGAGGTTGGTGGCGGAGGTGACGCGCGGAATCTGAATGGAGTATGAATAGTCCAAGGCATTGTCGTCGGGCAGGCCATACGGATTAAATGCCGGATCGCCGTCGCGTCCATCGGTGCGCGTTACGGTAATGTTTTCCACGGGCTCGCCGTTCTGCAGGATCATGATCGGTCGGACGGCGTTGGTGAGGCTGTCGCCCCAGACCTCCGGCATTTCCGGAATGCGCCAGGAATAGGCATAGTACCGGTTCGGTGGAATGTAAACGGGGTTTCCGTCAAGGCCGACGAGGTTTCCATTCTCGACCCTGATTTCGTTGCCGGTGTCATATTTTGAATAGTTGAAAAGGCGCGCGCCATCGGGAAAAACCGCCGCTCCCTGCAGTTGCGGCCAGCCGGTTTCATAGTTTTTTGACAGGGCGAAAACCATGGTTACGCCGTGATCGTTGTTTCCGAGATTCTCGTCGTAGCGGGTGTAGGAAACATAGTTGTCTGCGCTCCAGCGGGAGCTTTGATAACCCGATCCGAAATGCCGGTTGATGTCGAGCAGGTCGGGCAGCCAGTCATTTCCAAACTGCCCGAGAAAGGGGACTTCGGCCGGTTTCGGAAACCAGTCCGGCTCACCGCTCTGGTTGTAGCCGTCGGTGTAAACCATCGGGATTCCTTCGCGCGTCAAAAGGACGGCGTGGGCCTGTTCCCGGTCGCCGCTCCAGATATAGTTGTTGTCGTGGCTCATGATGTAGAGCATCGACTGGCCCGGAGACATGATGCCGTAATACGGGCTGTCGAGACCGGAAAGGCTGCTGCCGATCGTGTTCTTGACGGCATTAAGAAAGTTGTCATTGGCGATGCGCATGCCGGCGGAAACATAACCGCTGTCCGACGGCGGTGCACCGAGGTGTTCGCCATACAGCAGGGCATCATCGCGAGGCTGCGTGTTGTTGAACACGGTGTCGCGATGGTTGTTCCAGTCGGAATATCCGCGGGTGATGTTAAACTGCGCCTGAATCTGGCCGTTGTAGCCCCAATCCGAATCATCCTTGGGATCATCCATTTTCCCGAAGAAATAGTCGGGAACATGCTTTACTGCATCGAGCCGGAATCCGTCGGGTTTAACGCGGTCCGTAAACCAGCGTGCCGCCCTGAACAGCATGGCGTTGACATCCTCGGCATAGGGATTTCCCATGTTATAAACGCCGTCGCCATAGCCCCACACCGCCACGCGCCGGTCGGCCCGGCTCGGATCAATGCCGGTATCTTCAAACGGTTCCGAATTTTCGCCGGCATCGTGCTGCCCGTTTCCGTTGAGATCCTCCCAATCAAAGTGCTCATTCCATTTTGCGCCGGAGACAAACTCGCCGGACGAATTGGTATAGCCGACATCCTCGAACGGTTCCTTGTTGGCATAGGTATAATAGACCACGCTGGTGGATGCGTTTGAAAAGGTAAGGGGAAGGTCGGTGTCGGGATAGTATTCCGGATTATAAGGATGCCGGACGCCGTTCCATTTCGGATAATCGTCGCCCTCGCTCCACCCAAAGCTGTCGTTCGGATCTTCTTGAGCGATATCCATTCCGAACGGGTTGCGGTTGAGCACCTGCCACTCATCGTTCCAGTTCGGCCAGTCGGCCTTGGTGTAATAATTCGAGTCGATGCGGATGAGGTGAAAGTCTTCCGGCACAAAACCGTTATTGCTCAGCGTGCCCGGCTCACCTGTAATGATCGGTCCGCCGTTATGCGCCATCACATTGTCAAAATATACGCGGAAACCGAACCGGTGCGCCATCCGGACCAGATGGATCAGCTCTGTCTCGGTACCGTAGCGGGTCTGGAGACTACCCATCTGTTGTTTTGAACCGAGGTCAAAACGATCATATACATCATAACCAACCGACCAGCCGCCGGAGCCGCCTTTGAAAGGCGGTGGAAGCCAAAGGGCGCTATAACCGGCTTCGGCCAGCTCCGGCAGGCGCCGGGTGATCTCGGTCCAGCGTGTGCCGAAATATTGAAGGATAACCTCTTCGGCCGACGTATGCTGCGGTATGGTCAGCCCTGCGCATAAGACCAGCAGTACGATAAGGAGCCGGACCGGTTTGAAGATGTGTCGGATACTGTTCATAGCATTACCTGAAATCCCATTAAATCCATCTCAGGATCGTATCCCAATCCACGAAAAGAGCCTAGCTAGCCGTTGGGTTAGTTTTGGTGGCTGCATAACCAGTCATTCGGTCAGGTAGACCTTTACCGCAATGCGGTAGCTTTTAAACAGGACTGCCCGATCATTTACCGATTGCTTTAACGGAGTGATTGGGCAAACATTCGGATGGATATCATGCGACGCTACCGACTCAGAATGATGCTTCACGGATCTGTCACTTATTTGCTGGCAGCGCTGTTGCTATGTCTCGCGCCTGCCATGCAGGCATCGGGACTGGACTCCACGGTTCGTTCGCTGGCATCTCTTTCTGAAAAAGGCGGATCGGGAGAGTCCATCGGCCTGCTGGTGAATATCAAGGGCGTGGTGTGGTGGGCCGATCCGTCGGATGGACGAATAATCCTTCAGGATGAAACCGCCGCGCTTCAGCTGGATATCGATTTTGACTATCCCATGCCGAACCCCGGCGATTTGCTGCACCTGCGTGGGGCCTGTTCCGTGATCCAGTCCCGCGACGCGCTCAAGGTGGCACCGGTTCCGGTGGTGGATAACAACGGACTGCACGTTTTTTCTGAGCAGT
Source organism: Pontiellaceae bacterium (assembly GCA_016937945.1). Lineage (GTDB taxonomy): Bacteria > Verrucomicrobiota > Kiritimatiellia > Kiritimatiellales > Pontiellaceae > Pontiella. The sequence continues at coordinate 12,461 of JAFGVP010000170.1, forward strand.
CGGGCACGATTCCGTTGGCTGCCGGAAAACATCCGTTGCGGGCGGTCTGGTTTAACCGGACGGACCGCTTTGGCCTTTCGATCGAAATTGAAGGGCCCGGCCTGCCGCGCCGGCCGGTTCCTTCCGGCATGCTCTTTCGAATGGATATCGTGGATGGTGCGACCAACTGGGTCAACGGACTGGAGTATCGCTGTTGCGAAGGGCAGTGGTGGCGATCGCTTCCCAATTTTACGCACATGGCTGCGTCCGGCGCCGGATCGGTTGAAAACTTTCAGCTCGATGTTCGCACTCGCGCGGATCATGTCGGCCTGCAGTTTTCCGGATATATCTCGATTCCGCAGGATGGAGACTATACGTTCTATGTCAGCTCGGATGACGGAAGCCGCCTGTTTATCGGGCCCTCAACGCTATCGATCACCGTCGGCCCGGGCGGTCGCCTGCCATTGGCTCAGTCGGCCCTGTTGAATGATCCGGGACCGGATGAGGCCGAGTATGTCTGGGCCACCGTGGAGGGCGATGTGAAGTCGGTCCACCGCAGCCGGGATGGACTGGAACTCGAGCTCATGACCGGCGCCGGGCTGGTTCGCGTCAAGGTGGCCGAAGATGCGCCGGACTCCTATACCCTGCATCCTGGAAACCGCATCCGTGTCGTTGGTGCCAGCCGGCGGATCCGTAATCTGGATGACCGCTGGATGCGTGCGGAATTCTTTGTTCAGCGCTGGAGCGACATTGAACAGCTAACGGTTAGTCCGGCACTTTGGTCGGAATATCCCGTGATCCGCATCGAAGAAATGGCGGGACAGTCCAAACAGCTCAATGGTTCCGTGGTGCATATTCGTGGCCGGGTTCTTCCGTCTCTGGAGGATTCCGGGCGGCTTTGCATGGAGGATGACTCCGGCGTGCTTTTGCTCGGTGTCGGGGAAGCGGCGACCTTTGAAGACCATTTTATCGATCTGCTCGGACGGATGGCGCTGGATGGAACCCGCATGGAGCTGCGCAACACCTATGGCCGCCTGAGCGGGCGCATCGGCGGGCGAGACAGCCTGCCGGAGCTGACCTCCATTGAGCAGGTTTACCAGCTTACGCTGGAGGAGGCGGCGCGGAAATATCCGGTGCGGGTGCGCGGTGTGATCACCAGCCCGATGGAGTCCGACGGCGCAGTGATTCAGGATGCCTCGCGCGGGATTTATGTGGTCCTGGGCGGGCCGATCAATCTTCAGATCGGCGACTATTGTGAAATCGAAGGCGTAACCGGACCCTATCAGTTTTCGCAGTATATCGATGCGTCCCGCGTGGAGGTGATCGGAGCTGGAAACCTGCCCGAACCGGTTCGGCCAACCTGGGACCAGCTGATCAACGGAAGCCTCCATTGCAACTATGTTGAACTCGAGGGGGTTGTGACGGATTGCGGGGGCAATTTTGTGACCCTGCTCACGCGGGGGGGCCGGATTAATGTCCGCCTCAATCCGGCCGGACCGGCTGTCCCCGAAAATGCGGTGGGTGCCACGGTGCGGTTGCGCGGCTGCCTGCTGGCCGACTGGGATGGCGATTCATACCGGGTGGAAGTGGGCAGCATCTATCTGGACCAGCATTGGATTGCCGTGGTTCATCCGGCGCCCATCGATCCCTTTTCCATTCCGCTCAAGCGCGTGGAGGATCTGCTTTCATTCGATCCGCGCGCCGGCGCGCTGCAGCGCGTGAAGGTGTCGGGGCACCTGGTTCATAACAGCGAGGGGCTTGGATGCCTGATGGATGGGCGCCACGGTCTACGGTTCATATCGGTCGGCGCGGTGGAAGCCGTTCCGGGAGATGTGGTGGATGTCGTCGGATTTCTGGAACTGGGCGGTCCATCGCCGGTAATTCGCGAGGCGATGGTGCGCCGGACCGCGCCTGACGAAATGCCTATGCCGCTCAATCTCGAGGTGTGGAACCTGCTTGAGGATGAGCACGATGCCACGTTTGTCCGGATTGAAGGCGTTCTGCTGGATGTCAGTGTGATGGGTGGAAAGACCGTACTGGAAATGCAAAAGGGACTGCGCCGCTTTGTTGCCGAACTGGCGGGAGATCATGCGGTTGATGATCTGGTGCCCGGAAGCCGGCTGGTGCTTTCCGGAACCTATCTGGGACTGGGCGGCAACCGTGTGCTGGGACGTCCGGTGGATTCATTCAAGCTGCTGCTTAACGGCCGGTCGGATATCTTTGTCGTATCCAGCCCGCCCTGGTGGACGTTGAAGCGCATGCTGAACGTCATCGGATTTCTCGGGCTCGTATTGCTGGCGGCGCTGGTCTGGATCAAGATGCTTCGCCGTAAGGTCGATGCCCGGACGGAAGAGCTGGGCAATGAGATCCGCGAGCGCCAGCGGGCCGAGCGCGAGCGACAGATTGAGCAGGAGCGCGCGCGGCTGGCCCATGACCTGCATGATGATCTCGGTGCCCGCCTGACCGAAGTCAATATGCTGGCTTCGCTGGTGAAGAGTCCGGCAACCTCCACCGGCGAAAAGAAGGCCTATGCCGGCCAGCTGAACGACATTGCACAGCAGATGGTGACTTCGCTTGATGAGATTGTCTGGGCTGTGAATCCGCGCAACGACACCGTACCCTCCATGGCCGGTTATTTCGGCGCCCACGCCCAGCGGATTCTGGAACTTGCATCGGTGGGATGCGGGCTCGATATTTCGGAAGAGCTGCCCGATGTGCCGGTGGATCCCCATTTCCGGCAGGAAATATTCCTGGCATTCAAGGAGGCGCTGTCCAACGTGATTCGGCATGCGAAAGCCTCGAAGGTTTGGCTACGCATGGGGGTTGAGGAGGATAATCTGGTGGTTACGGTGTCCGACGACGGCTGCGGCATGGAGTCGGATAAGCGAGCGCCCGGGGCCGATGGACTCGCCAACATGCGGGAACGGATGCAGGCACTGGGGGGAACATGCCGGATCGACAGCAGTTTGGATACCGGCACCGTGGTTCGCCTCGCAGCGCCGTTGCGGAGATTGACATGATAAAGGTCGGCATTGTTGAAGACAACCGGACGTTGCGCGAGGGTTTTGCCATGCTCATTGACCGCTCGCCCAATATGAAATGCATCTGCAGCTGCATGACGGTGGCTGAGGCATTGCAGGAAATTCCGAAAGCCAAGCCGGATGTCGTGCTGATGGACATTCAGCTGCCCGACGGCACCGGCATTGAATGCACGGCAAAAATCAAGGAGCAGCTGCCTGCGCTGCAGATTGTGGTTGTTACCGTCTACGAAGATTCCGACCGCATTTTCCATGCGCTGCAGGCCGGCGCCTGCGGCTATCTGCTCAAACGCGCCGGACCTGAACGGATCGTGGCCGCCATTCAGGAAGCTCACGACGGTGATGTACCCATGACGCCGGAAATCGCCCGCAAGGTGATCGGTCAGTTTCGCGATCAGGCGCGCACCGCCTCCGAGGTGGAAAATCTGACCCCGCGCGAAAACGAAGTGCTTCAATATGTTATGCACGGACTCACCAACAAGGAGATTGCCGATCGCATGGGCGTTTCCGTGGCCGCCATCAAGTGGCACTTGCAGCACATCTACGAAAAGCTCCACGTGCACTCCCGCACCGAAGCCGCGCTCAAATATAAAGAGCAGCAGCCGGAATAACGGTTCTCCTGCGGGTCAACGCCAACTGCGGCGGAAATAGGGCGATCGAGGGTGTTTTTTTAAACTAATCCATCGCCGCGATTTGTTGGTAAAATCCAATCAGGTCGCGGCGGCGCGGTTTTATCGTATCCGTCTGGTAATAACCTGATTCTGTAAGTTACCGGCCAATACTATCCCTTTGGCTAGCTAGACTTTCCTGACCCATTAGGAGTACCTTCATGGCACCATCCGGGAAGGTGTGGCGTCATGCTGCGGACCGGATCCAAATAAAAGAGGAGATTGAGATGAGCAGAATTCAAACCCTGACCGCTGCCGCCGCCTTTGCGCTGCTGTCGGCCATTTCTGTACAAGCCGAGATTGTCGCTTCAAATGTTGATGGAGTCCTTCAGTATGAAGGTATTGGCAACCAGACCCTGATCAGCTCCATCAGCCGCGATGATACGGCCTCAGACACGCTCTGGATCAAGTGGACCGTGTTTGCCTATGACAATGTGGATACGGAAAACTACTGGAACGGCCTGCGCATTGATGATGGTGGTACCTATCGTCTCGGCATCGGTAACAGCTGGGATGCGACAGCTTATTCCACCTTTAACGGCGATCTGCTGAATTCGGCCAATCCGGACAGCACTAACGTTACTTACCAGACCATTCATACGAATGACGTCACCACCTTTATCATGCGGGTCGATTATAACGCCGGCGCCAGCGACGACGTCACGATTTACATGGACCCGGATCTCGCGATTACCGAACTGGGTCAGGATCCGGCGCTGACCACGACGCTGAAGTACGACATGTCGTTTGACTCCATTCAGACGGATGGCGGCGGCGGTGCGCTGGTAGGCTGGTACTACACCAATATCCTGGTTTCAACCGATGCCTCCGTCGACTTTTTCGGAGAGGATACCGATGTGGACAGCGACGGCCTTCCGGATTCATGGGAAACCTTTTACGGATTGGATCCGGCGATTGGATCGGGCGATGACGGTGCTGACGGCGATCCGGATACCGACGGACTGGTAAACAGTGATGAGCTGGAAAACGGAACCAACCCGCTGGCGGATGATACGGATGGCGACGGCCTGCAGGACGGCGAAGAGGTGCATACCTATTTTTCCGATCCGCTCGATTCCGATTCGGATGATGACTATCTCAGCGATGGCGACGAAGTGAATACGCATGCCACCGATCCGGCCGATGCGGACAGCGATGATGACGGGGTGAACGATGCGACCGAAGTGTATGCCGGCAGCAATCCGAATGATGGCGGCGATGTGCCGGAGAACGCATTGCCCAACCTGGTCGGCGCTGAATTCTTCGACTATGCCGACGGCAGTATCTGGAGCAAAAACGGCGGCGAAATGTTCGACATTGATAACAACATCAGCAACGACGTGTATGTCGGCCATACCGGCAGCCGGTCGGACTGGTACGACAGTTCCTACAACGCCGCGAATGTCTTCAAGCAGGGTTTGAAAACATCGAACGGCACGCAGGGGCTTCGGGCGTTCAACGGATCGGCCGCCGGCGGAATGGCCCTCGGGGTGATTTCCGATGATCCGACCACCGGAGCAACCGGTTCCAATCTCTATTTCCGTGTTAAGATGACCGCCTCCGGCACAGTGTCTTACGCCGGATTCAGCCTCTATAACGGTGGCACGGAAAAACTCTTCTTCGGTAAGATGGGCGACTCCGGCGAGTGGGGCGTTGCCGGTGCCGATGCGAGTACATCAATGGCGGCGGGTTACGGTCCGACGAATGCGGTTGAATACATGATGGTCGGAAAGATTGAAGTCGCGAACCGTATTGCAACCCTCTGGCTGGATCCTACGCTTGATTCCGGCGAATCGGCTAACTATGAGTCGGAAGTCGGCGGGGTGTCGCTGGTCAGTGGTTTTGCCTACAATGCGATCCGCCTGGAGTCCGGCGGTTCCGGCAGCGTCCGCTGGGATGATCTGGTCGTGGCGCTGACCTGGGAGGATCTTGCGTATGAGGGTGCCGACAGCGATGCCGACACCCTGCGCGACAGCTGGGAACTGCTCTTTACCAATTCGCTGGCCGCGCTTACTCCGGGCTATGACCTCGACGGTGACGGGCTGGACGATGATGAAGAGATGGCCTTGGCCACAGATCCCACCAGTACGGATTCTGATGGGGACGGACTGAGTGACGGGGATGAAGTGAGCAGCTATTTCACCGATCCGGCAGACAGCGATTCAGATGACGACGGACTTTCCGACGGCGATGAAATCAATGTCTACCAGACCGATCCGCTCGATACCGATTCGGACGATGATGGCTATTCCGACGGCATTGAAGTGGATGTCGGAACGAGCCCGACGAATCCCACCGATAATCCCGGCGCCGCCGGCACGATTATTATCGACGGCATCCTTGATGCAGCGATCTACGGCAATGCGGTTTCCACCCAGACGGTCAACACGGCGTGGGGCGACAACTATAATGAGCTGAATGCGGCCTATGCCTATGTTGCCAACGGCAAGCTCTACCTGACGCTGACCGGCAACGTGGAAGCCAACGGAAACATTCTCGAAATCCTATTCGATACGACCGATGCCGTTACAACGAATGTGCTGGATGCGGTCAACAGTTATGGCGGTAACGGGCTGGACGGGCTGACATTCGATACGGCGTTCACGCCGGATTATCACTGCCATCTGGATCGGGGCGACGACCGGTTTGAAATTGCAGATCTCGGGGCACAGGTTGCATCGGTTTATAACGGCGTGTTTGCCGGCGGCGTTTATGCCTCCACGGGAACCGGCACGGTGAATGCCACCGAAATCCTGTTGGCTTACGATGGAAGCAACACGAACGGTGTTGTTCAGGGAACGGGAGCAGCTTCTGAAACGACGAATTCCGTGAGCGGCCTGGAACTGTGCATCGATCTGGCGGATCTGGGTAATCCGCATGGCACCATCAGGATCTGCGCTTTCATAAACGGGAATAATCGGGATTATCTCTCAAATCAGACCCTCGGCGGACTTCCGGCGGGAACGGACAGTCTAGGCTATCCGCCGTCATCGATTGACTTTTCGACGATCGAAGGCGATCAGTTCTTCACGGTTGAAGTCGGCGGCTCTGTCGTTCCCGGAAGTTTCACGATCAGCAGCATGACGATGCTGTCCGGCGGCACCGAGGTTCGGTTGACCTTCGAGGACCTGACGGTCGGCGTGGACTATAAGGTGCAGGCCGCAACGGATCTTTCGGGCGCGTTTTCCGATGTAGCCGGGTCGCAGTTTACGGCGGTCGCCGCAACGGAGTCGGTCGTGCTTTCGACAACGAATGATGTTCGATTCTTCAAGGGAACGTCGGTACCCTGATTCGGTTTGGTTTGCGGTTGATTGATAGAATACGGAGCGTCGGGAGTACCGGAATATGCAATGGAAAAACAGGTTGGGAATTCTGGTGCTCGCGGCGTGGTGCGGCACGGTTGTTCCGCAGCGCGCCGCCGCGTCCGGCTGTTCGGTTGATCCGGCGGTGCCCGCATCGGGTCACAAGGTCACGGTGATCTACAATCCCGCCGGCGGGCCGCTGGCGGACGCCGGCACGGTGTATGCCCACCGCAGTTATAACTACTGGAGCGGATCGATTGATGATCCCGCCATGACCGCATCGAACGGGTTGTGGGTTCTAACCTATCTGGTCCCCCAGCGGGTCAATACGCTGGACTTTGTTTTTCACGACGGCTCAGGCACGTGGGATAACAACAGTAACAGCGACTGGCATTTCAGTGTTCCGCTGCCGGACATCGCAGATCCGCCGGCGCTGCCTGCCAATGCCAGCCGGGCGCATGTCATGATGCAGGGATTCTACTGGGACTGCCCCGGCGGCTGGTATAGCACCATGGCTTCGCGCGCCAAACGGCTGCGTTACATGCAGGGCGGTTACGGCATCGATCGCATCTGGTTTCCGCCGCCGCAGAAGAGCAGCTCGTGGACCTCGATGGGCTATGATCCCTACGATTATTTCGATGTGGGGCAGTACTATCAGAACGGCAAAGCCAGCACTCGATTCGGAACGCAGGGAGCGTTGAAGAATGCGACAGCGGCCTTCCGTGATAAGGGAATCCGGACGCTGGTTGATGTGGTGCTCAATCATCGTGCCGGCGGGGCGGCCGAGGCCAATCCCGTGGCCGGTACCACTACGTGGACCGACTACAGCGCCGTCGCCAGCGGTATGGCTGCGTGGGATTATTCCCAGTTTCATCCCTCCACGGAAGAGGCCTATGACGAGGGCGCATTCGATGGATTCAATGATGTGTGCCATGTGTCGGGATACTCCGCAGGCTCCGCCTATTATGACCTGATTGCGTGGGGCAACTGGCTTGCCGATACGAATAACGCCGGTTTCGACGGCGGTTGGCGTTTTGATTATCCCAAAGGAATCAATCCATCGTTTATTGCCGATTTCCGGAAGGAGACCGGCGATGCGTTCGGCATTCTGGAATACTGGGACGGCAATATTTCATTGATCGAGGATTATGCAAAATATTCCGGCGACACCTCGGCCTTCGACTTTCCGGCATTCTACACCATGATCGATGTCTTTAACGACGGCGGCCATATCGGGCGACTGATTGATTCAACGCGGGTCTATGCCGCGAAGAATCCCGATCGGGCGGTGACCTTTGTGGCGAACCACGATACGGACAAGGATGTGGACGTCGTGGATATTGCCGACAAGATGCTGGCCTATGCCTATATCCTGACCTATCAGGGCTATCCCTGCATTTTCTGGAAGGATTACTATAACTATGGCCTCGCATCGCTGGGCGGTCAGGCCGGCAACGGGATTGATCCGCTGGTCTGGGTGCGCGGTGCGCTGGGCGGTGGCGATCCGGATATCCAGCTGCTCAAAGTGGATGACAGCGACCTGCTGGTTTACGGAACGCTCAACGGTTCCGTGGATGCACCCGGTTATATCGTGGCGATCAACACGCATGCTTCGTCGGCCCAGAGTGTATCGGTCACAACAGCCAATACCTTCCTGCGAGGGAAGACGCTTCAATGCCATGCCTGGTATTCCTATGCCGACGGCCAGAATGTGCAGCCGGCATCCGTTTCCTGCTCGGCCGGCGGCGTTGTAACCGTCGCAGCACCGGCGCGCGGCTATGCTGTCTATTCCGTCGAAACCGATCTTCCGGATCCGTGGGCCGTCGCCGATGTCGGAACGGGCGGTCTGGAGGGCTCGGCCATTGTGATCGGCGACCGCTTTACACTGGTTGGAACCGGCGCGAATGCGGATGCCGGTTCCGAGGGATTAACCTTTGTGTATCAGTCTATCGATGGCGATGCCGGAATAGAGGCAAATATATTGGATCTGGATGATACCGATGCGTCGGCCGGCGCCGGCGTGATGTTCCGTCCGGATACAACCACGAACAGTGCGAGCGCCGCCGTTTGGGTAACGCCGGGAAACGGCGTGGTATTTCAATGGAGAAGTGAGGATGACAGCGCCGTGGAATCGGTCAGCGCTGCCGGCGTGACAGCGCCGTGCCGGGTTCGGCTGATCCGCTCCTCCGATCGGTTTTCCGGTTACTATTCGCAGGATGGATCAACCTGGATTCAGCTTGGAGCGGGGACCGTGGTGAGCATGTCATCCGATGCGTTGGTTGGAATGGCCGTTGCGAGCGGCACGGACGATACGCTCAACCTGGCGTCCTTTGCAGAGGTTTCGCTGAACCATGCGCCGGTCATGAGTGCGGTTTCAAATCAGGTGCTGATTGCCGGTAATACATTGGCGCTGACCAATCGCGTCAGTGATGCAGATAATCCGGCTCAGGAATTAAGTTATATGATCGTGTCGATTCCATCCGGCGCCGTCTTTGAGGAATCAACCGGCATCTTTTCATGGCGGCCCGCCATGGCGGATGCGCCTTCATCCAGTCTGGTGGTATGGACGGTCGCGGACAACGGCATTCCGCCGCTCAGTGCGTCCACCAGCTTTGCTGTCGAGGTTATCGCGCCGGCGGCTCCAACGCTTTCTTCCGTTTCCATCACCAACGGAGTTCTCGGGTTTCAGATCGATGGAGATAGCGGGCCGGACTATTCCGTGCTGCACACGACCAACCTGACGTCGGAAACATGGACGCCGCTTTTTTCAACCAATTCACCGAGCCTGCCGTTTTACTGGTCGGCTCCGACTTCCGGCGTACAGCGGGAGTTCTTTAAAATTGAGCTGGGGCCGTAGCGATCATGCGTTTTTCAATTCCGACTGTTTTCTGTTCGTTCCTGTGTGCCGCCGCCTTCGGTGGAAGTGCGCATGTGATGATGCAGGGGTTTTACTGGAACTGTCCTGAAGACTGGTATCTGGTCATGACGGAAAAGGCCGGCGAGCTGGCTGATATGAAGGGCGGCTACGGGATTGATCGCATCTGGTTTCCGGCGCCGCAGAAGAGCCAGTCGGGCCGCGGCTCCATGGGATATGATCCCTACGATTATTATGATCTCGGACAGTATGATCAGAAGGGAACCGTGCCGACCCATTTCGGAACACAGGAGCAGTTGAAATCTGCGATTCAGGCCTTTCGCAAGAAGGGCGTTTCCTGCATGGGAGATATTATCCTGAATCATCGCGTCGGCGGCGCATCGGAGGAGAATCCCAATCTGCACGGGAAATCGAGCTGGACCGATTTCAGCGGCGTCGCCAGCGGGCGCTGTCCGTGGCGTTACGATCAGTTTCATCCATCGTCCCATGAAAAGGCCGATCCCGGTGCCTTTGCCGATTTTCCCGATGTCTGCCACGCCTCCTCTGCGGGGCAGGATCTGATTGATTGGTGCAACTGGCTGAAGGAGGATGAAAACGCCGGTTTTGACGGCGGCTGGCGGCTGGATTATGTCAAAGGGGTTGATCCGGACTATCTGCATAAATTTCTTTCCGGGACACATTCGTTCGGCATTCTTGAGTGCTGGGACGGAATGAAGGTGGTAGAGGAATATCTTGAGGAAAGCAAGGCACCGGCTGTATTTGATTTTCCCGCATTCTATACCATGGAGAAGGTGTTCAACCATGGTGAGGATATTGATCTGCTCGTGGATTCCGACGAGGTGTTTGCCGCCCGCGCGCCGGACCGCGCCGTCACGTTTGTGGCGAACCATGATACGGACAAGGATGCGCACGTGGAATCGATCACCGGGAATACCATGCTGGCCTACGCCTTTATCCTGACGTATCAGGGATATCCCTGCATCTTCTGGAAGGACTATTTTGAGTATGGTCTGTCCGATTTTGGAGGGCAGCCGGGCAATGGAATTCGTCCGCTGGTCTGGGTGCGCGGTGCGCTGGGGGGCGGCCGCCCGAAGATTGAGGTACTCAAGTCCGACAGTGCTGCGCTGCTGGCATACGGGACGCTGGATGGAACGCCGGATGCGCCCGGCTATATCGTGGCGATCAACAACCATCCTGACAAAATCCTGACGGCAAAACTCAAGACGGATAACCGTTTTCTCCGGCGCAAATCGCTTACCTGCCACGCCTGGTACTCCTACGCCGAGGGCGAAAACCGCCGGCCCGGTGATGTGCCTTGCGGCGCATCCGGGCAGCTTACGCTGGAGGTTCCTCCCCGCGGCTACGTGGTCTATTCGTTGGCCGATAGCCAATCACAATAAAACGAAGATTGAATTCCTGTCTCTGGTCCTTGTGTTGTCCGTTCTTTATTCAGGAAGTAGGGGGGCACAAAACCAATCATCGTCAGGTTTCGCGATTTTGTATCTTGCGGGCGGGACGCCTGCGGTACGTATCGCAGGCGTCCCGCCGACCCTGCAAAATCATGAAACCTTTTTGTCATCGGTATAAGACCATTGAAGTCAGGACGGTTTCGCTTCATTATGATCCGTTGAAATGGCCTGATCATACGGTCATGTGGTCGGAGTATCGATCTCGGTCGGAAAAGGAGAGGAATGAGTTCAACGGAGATTAGAGAAGTCAAACGCGGCGTCTGGAGTCCGAAACTGCTGGTTGTCCTGTCGCTGTTTTTTTCGATATTCCCTTCCATGATCCTGTTTGCCCTGAACTATGGGCGCTATGGTTTCCCTCGGAAACGAAATCTCTGGCTGCTGATTACCGTCATTCTGCTCGTTGTTTTGCTGACGACAGGATTTGTAGAGCCGGACTGGGCGTGGCATCGTGCGTTTCTTTTCTGGATGGGGATGACCTGGGTGATTTCCCTGATGCAGCTCAGGCTGTTTCGTGAATGGATTGCGTCGGGCAGGCCGAAGGCAAGTGTGTTGTCCGGCGTTCTCGCATGCCTGCTTTGTATCGGCGCGCTATTTGCCGCTCTGGTGGTTGCCGGTACTGTCGAAGTTCTTCTGTTTCCGGAAGAGGATTATATCGCATACGAACTGATTGAGAACGGACAATATGAAGAGGCCGAACAGGTGCTCATGGCGGCCCGACTGGATTTTCCGGATGATCTTGATGTGCGCTATAATCTGGCGATTGTATACTACAGTACTGAGCGCCCTGAACTGGCCCGACAGGAACTGATGACGATTTTGGAAGACCATCCTGATCATGAATATGCGCGGACGTTGCTTCAGCAGGTTGATGATCCGGGAGTGTATTAATGCCGGGCCGTTAGGTCCGGGGGAACCGTAGGAGCAGTATGAAAAAATTATTGCGGGCATTCTCGTTCTCAGGCGTGGCGACGCGCGTGGAGTGGTGGCTGGCCTGGATTTGGGTCTTTTTATTCCTTATCGCCGGGGCCTACATGGATACCCTGATTATCGGAACCTGTGAAAACTCGGGAGTGATCTTCTGTCTTTTCATGCTCATTGCGTTCTGGTTTCTCTGGGCGACCCAGGTGCGGCGCTGGCATGACCGCGGCAAATCAGGCTGGTGGTGCCTGATTCATCTGGTTCCCGCTATCGGGCATGTCTGGGCGTTCGTGGAACTCGGCTTTTTTCCGCCCGTTGGCGGGAACGAACCTCATGATATTTCCAATGATTACCGATAATGGTTCATTCCCGGTTTTTCAGGAGATAGTCAAAACTAACCCATTGGCTAGCTAGTCAATTTTACGCGGTGTGTGCGACCCTCTTTGATGGTTGGTGGAAATGTGTTTCCACCGCAGGAATACCGTTCACTGTTAGGTTGTAGGATTTTGTTTTTTGCAGGCGAAGATTGCTTGCTTGCGCGCAATCACCTGTCGGTACGTATCGCCGCCGGCTCGGCGGCCTTGAAAATCCAAAGACCTATCAAACATTGGTATAAGAGGGCATGCGATGAAACGCGCGGTTATATATATGACGGCATTTATTATGACGGGAAGCAGTCTTGGTTCACGGGCGGCGGCTACGTCTGAACTGGTTTTCGGGAAGATGCATTCCGTGGTTTCCGCGACGGAGCAGTCCGGCCTGCGCACCTATACGTTGGAGAGCAATGCGCCGTTGCGGGAAAATCTTCCGGAAGATGGTCGGGTCACGTTTTCTGAATCGCCGGATCATGCATGCTTACGCACCGGTAATCTGATGTTTGACGGACTCTACGCCATGGCCGTGCACGAGGCGCTGCAGAACTCGGTGGATGAGATCCGTGACTATGCCTACGGCAACGGGACTCCGCTTAAAATCGATGCATTCCAGACCGGAGAAAAGTGGCACTATGTCTGGACGCGCGATCTTTCCTATGCCGTGAATCTCGGACTGGCCTCCTTCGATCCGCAACGTTGCGCATCGTCGTTGCTGTTCAAGACCTCCGCGCGCAAGCCGTCGGTGTCCGGCGGCGTTGAACAGCAGATTATTCAGGATACCGGCTCCGGCGGCAGTTATCCGGTTTCAACGGACCGCGTGGTCTGGGCCCTGGGTGCGTGGGAGACGCTTAAGTTTCTCGACGGGGCGGAGCGCGACCGGTTTCTCAATACCATCTATCCCATCCTGCTGGGCACCATCGAGCAGGATCGTATGCTTGCGTATGATGCCGACGAGGGGTTGTACAACGGAGAACAGTCGTTTCTTGACTGGCGTGAGCAGACGTATCCGGGCTGGACCAGAGATAACGTGCTGCCGATTGCGCTGTCGAAATCGCTGTCCGTAAATGTTCTCAACTATTACCTGCTCATTACGGCCGCCGAGTGTGCCGGGCATCTCCAAAAGCCGGCCGATGCCGAATTGTATTCGGTCTGGGCGGATAGTTTAAAATCAATGATCAACGCGGCGTTTTATGATCCGTCGACGTCGCAGTACAGCGCCTACCTGCTGTCCGACGGTCTTTGCGATATCAGGACCCGCCGCATTGATTTGCTGGGCGAATCGCTGGCCATCATTGCGGGCGTCGCCGATGCCGATCAGGCAGTTGACATCATTGCCGGTTATCCGATCGGTCCGCATGGGCCGTCGGTGGTCTGGCCGCAGGAGCGTTCGGTGCCGATCTATCACAATCAGGGCATCTGGCCGTTTGTGACGGCATACTGGATCAAGGCCGCCCGCATGGCGGATAATGCGGAGGCGGTCAGCCACGGCGTACTCACGATGCAGCGACTGGCGGCGCTCAATCTTTCCAATATGGAAAACTATGATTTTGTCAGCGGGCGTGCGGAGGTGAAGGGGCAGGCGCTGAATGGACCGGTGATTAATTCGCGCCGGCAGCTCTGGTCCGTGGCCGGCTATCTCTCGATGGTGCAGGATGTCCTCTTCGGAATGCAGACCACGTGGGATGGTATTCGTTTTCAGCCGTATGTGACGGATGCGCTGCGCCGCGAACTCTTTGTCGGAACGGATGTGATTGAGCTGCGCAACCTGATGTATCGCGGAACACGCAGCACGGTCCGGATTCAGCTGCCGGCGAGCGGGGAAGGCGCTGCCGGAGCCTATGCGATACAGTCGGTAATGCTCAATGGTCATTCCGTTGATTCTGGTTATATTCCGTCATCCGGTTTGAAACAGGAAAACGAGTGGATCATTCAACTCGTGCCCGGTGAGTCACCCGGTGTCGCGAAGTCGATCCGAAGGGTGGATCCAACGGATGAACCGCTGCTCTTCGGTCCGGCGCAGCCGCAATGGGGTGGCGATGGCGTTACCGTGGAATCCGGTCGCCCGGTACTTCGCTTCACGCATCCTGATGCTTCAAACATGGGCTTTAATATTTATCGCGATGGCGTTGTGGCGGCGTGGCAGGTAAGGGAGCTGGTGTGGCGCGATGTCGATGCTGCCGATTGCGCAACGGTTGAGCACAGTTATTCCGTGGCGGCGGTTGATCCAAAGACCGGGAATGAATCTCACCTGACACCGTTCCGTTACAACCCTCTCAAGGAACAGCAGGTTATTCCGGCGACTGAAATGAAAAACCGCGGTGGCCAGCTGGTAAACCAGCACCATTTTGAAGACTGGGGCGCACTGCAGCATGAGCTTCGGCCCCGGCCGATCTCGGTCGATCAGGATGGCCGTTATGTGATCTGTGCGGAATTCTCGAATGGGTCCGGCGCGCTCAATACAGGTATCACCTGCGCTATCAAGGCGGTGGAGCTGCTGGATGCGGAATCCGGCACGGTGGTGGATTCTGGATATTTCGTGATGCCGCAGTCGGGTGACTGGTCGCGCTGGGATCACTCTTCGCCGCTGGTTTTTGATCTGAAGGCCGGAACGAAATACCGCCTGCGGATCTTTGAGAATGAGTATGCGCGCAACATGAGCTATCTGGAAAACAACGAGCGCTATACGGCACATGCCGGCGGCGGGGATTCCGGATATAACTTTGTGAACATTGCGGCAATCCACATCCGTCTGCGCGCGGCAGAAGAACGGTAACGAGGGAGAGAATAGTCATGAACCATCTGTTTAAAACCATGCTGGCGGTTTCCTGCTGGGTAACCGTTGTGAACGCCGACTTCCTGACCGCTGAGCGTGTGGCGGTTTTCGAGCCTTCAAAGTTTGATCCGGCCGGCACGCAGCCGTCGCTTGTATTTTTGAATGAACTGAAAGAGCAGGGTGCGGTTCCGTCGGACTGGAAGGTTCGGCCGGTTTTTTCAATGGAAGATGGACGCTCTGTCGCCGTTTTCCCGGTTGAGGAGGGAACCGACCTGTATGGAACCGGCGAGGTGACCGGACCGCTGCGCCGCAATGGACTGGATGTCACCTTGTGGAATACCGATAACTATTGCTATCAGAAGAGCGAAGGAAAACGGCTTTATCAATCGCACCCATGGGTGATGGGCGTGCGCACCGATGGATCGGCCTTCGGCATTATTGCGGACAGCACGTGGAAGCAGTCGATTGATCTGTCCGACGGCATCCGCTTTGTATCCGACGGCCCCGCGTTCCGCGTGATTGTGATTGAGCGCGAAAGTCCGCTCGAGCTACAGAAAGCACTGGGTGAGCTGACGGGCACAATGGCGCTGCCGCCGCTTTGGGCATTGGGTTTTCAGCAGTGCCGCTACTCCTATTTTCCCGACACGCGTGTGAAGGAGATCGTGGATAATTTCCGTGACCGGCAGATTCCGTGCGATGTGGTCTGGATGGATATCGACTACATGGACGCATTCAAAATCTTTACCTTCGATGCGTCCCGTTTCCCGGATCCGAAGGGGCTGAACAACTATCTGCATGATAAGGATTTTAAGGCGGTCTACATGATTGATCCCGGCGTGAAGGCGGAGCCCGGCTATTTTGTGTATGATCAGGGATCGAAGGGGGACCATTGGGTGAAGACGGCGTCCGGCGCCGAATATAACGGCGATGTATGGCCGGGTGCCTGTGCTTTTCCCGACTATACGCGCCCGGAAACCCGTGCGTGGTGGAGTACATTGTACAAGGATTTCATGGTGCTGGGCGTTGATGGTGTCTGGAACGACATGAATGAGCCGGCGGTCTTTAACGGGCCGGACGGGACCATGCCCGAAGATAATCGGCACCGTGGTGGCGGCGGACTTCCGGCCGGCCCGCACCTGCGTTATCACAATGTTTTCGGCATGCTGATGGTGAAGGCCAGCCGCGAGGGAATCCTCGCTGTCAATCCGGACAAACGGCCGTTTGTGCTTTCGCGCGCCAATTTCCTGGGCGGACAGCGCTATGCCGCCACCTGGACCGGCGATAATAAGTCGACGTGGGAGCACATGAAAATGTCGATCCCGATGTCGCTCAACCTCAGCTTGTCGGGCCAGCCGTTCAACGGGCCGGATATCGGCGGCTTTGAAGGCAATTGCAACGCCGAGCTGCTCGGTCACTGGATGGCGCTGGGCGCCTATTATCCCTTCTCCCGCAATCACGCATCCAACCACAGTGTGGATCAGGAACCATGGGCTTTTGGTGAAGAGATCGAAGCGGTCTGTCGTACGGCCATGAACCGGCGCTATCGGCTGATGCCGTATCTCTACACCCTGTTCCGTCAGGCGTCCGAAGAGGGAACGCCGGTCATGCGTCCGGTCTTTTTCGCGGATGCCAAGGATCCGGAGCTGCGCGATGAACAGCAGACTTTCCTGCTGGGCGGCGACCTGATGATTGTGCCGCGCTGGGCCGCAAACATGGATTTCCCGATGGGCGACTGGGATCGGGTCCGTCTTGAAGATGCGGATGACGGTTATCAACCGTTTGTGCTGTTGCGTCCCGGCGCGATTGTGCCGATGGCGGACGTAATTCAAAGTACTGAAGATTACTCAACGGAGCGGATTACCCTGTTGATGAATCCTGATCAGGCGGGCCATGCGACCGGCCGGCTCTATGACGATGCGGGAAACGGTTTTGGTTATCAGGAAGGCGATTATGCCGTGCACCGGTTTACCTGTGCGAAGATGGATGATCAGATGCTGAAAGTCCGGATTGAGCAGATTGACGGCAAGCGCATCGTGAAGCGGCAGTATCGGATCGGTTATGTGAACGACGATTCCGTGCAGTACAGTGACTGGTTTGACGGTCCTGAATTTGAGCTCCGGCTGCGATCCGATCGCATAACGACTGTGGACTACAGCCTGTTTCCTTCAATGTATGTGTCGGCTGATTTCAACGAATGGAATCCGGCCGCGCTTCCTTTGAATTATTTTGGAAACGGGGCGTGGCGTTCGGAAAAACTATTTCTTCCGTCAGGCGCACATGAACTCCTGTTTACCATGCTCAAGGATCAGCCCTTTAAACTGTGGGGGCGGGCTCAGGGCCTTTCGGGAACTGCTGCGCCCGTGAAGCCGGAAAAGCAGAAGACGATCCGCTTTTCTGTTGCCGAGGCGGGCGATTATCTGATTTCGTTTAATCAGGAATCGGGTGCATATGCCATCGCACCGGCACCGAAAATTGAATATCTCTCGATTGTCGGCAGCGCCACCTCCGTGGGCTGGAATCCGCAGGGCATTCCGTTGGAGCAGGATCAGGATAATCCTCATCGGTATCGCTGGTCCGGCGCGCTTGGCGAAGGGGAATTTAAATTCCATACCAGTTCCGGCGATTGGGGTGAAGGCGAGTGGATTTGTGCGCCGGAGTCCGGAAGGCAGGACCTGTCCAAAGCGGACTTCATGATCACTACCGATGCCAAAGGGCCGGATAATAAATGGGTTATCACGCAGCCCGGAACATATTCTATTTCCATCGATCTTGAGCAGAAATCTATTTCCTTTCTGCGAAAATAGATGACCGGATGAAACATCCGGTGTTATCAGGTTTGTGCTCTGTTAGTGTCACCACTTCACCTTCATAATCAAGGAGTTGTGAAGGTAAGTGTAGTCCGCTGGTGGAGCTGGGGATCATTCATTGCGCACCTAATGCACCTTTTTGCGCCTGTAGGTGCACCGTATTTCCATCAGTGGAACGACTCATCAGCTTGGCAATCTTCTGACGACCATCTGCCTCCAAGTGGTGATACCGCGTCAACATTGCGCTATTGCCTGTCCAAGCAGGTGTGGGATCCGAAAAAATATAAGCTGGTCCAGAAATAAAAGAGTGCTCCATTCCGCATTTCGAAGAAGAACCGTGAGGTGGAGCTTCATTCCAACAATTCGGCTCGGCTCTATAAAATCACGGTGGATCAGGGGACGGGAACCGCCATGCCGCGCGGTCAGAAGTTTGCCGACGGTCTGGTCGTGGTCCGTGACGAACGGGGCGAGGTGATTGCCTATAACACCACCAAGAACTGGCTCTACGATAATCTCGAAAAACTGGGTGAGCTTCCGTTCAATGCGTGACAGGATGATAAATGCAAACGGGTTCATCCAAGCAGTCCGCCGACCATCAAGCTGGGTTACATGCCGGATACCTACTGATGGGTTTCGGTAACCGGGTTACCTGCCGATGATTACCGCCGTGCGCAGGCGGTTGTTTCCGTAGACGCTCATTTTTGCAAAGTCGTCGCGTGCAATCGGAATATGCTGGCAGTCCAGACCGGTCTGGTTGTCGGACGGGTCGGGATCGTTCACGTAAAGACACAGATCGTCCATGCTCGTAACCGTCACCCAATGCGGCGCCTTGCTGCCTGTTGTCCGATACGTGCTAATCAATACGATAGCCGACTTTCCAGCCTGAAGTGCTTTCTCGATTTTCTGCAGCGGTGATTCTGAGTAAGCGATCTCAATGCCGCTCTCCTTTGCCCGTTGCCTGAACTGCCGGTCGACCGTGGTCATGATCTCTTTTTTCTGCAGCGAGCGAACGCCCTCCAGAAACAGCGGCCCTTTTCGGTTCAGGATTACACGGGCCGTGCAGCCGCGTGCCTGGGCCGCAAGGGCGAGGCCGATGGGATGACAGCCGCCGTGGCCGGAGGTCATGAAGATGGTGGTTGCTTCTCTCCATATATCAAGTTCTGTTTCCCGGGTTGGAATCATGGAGGCGTCAAGCGATGCCATCGCCATCATAAGTGCCGCCGGACCGCAGGTGAACGGAGTGGATTGCTGAAACCATGGTACCGGAGCCATGGCGGAGTGGGGCAGAGACGGAAAACGAATCCGTTTCTGCATCCGCAATGCGTTGTGATGGCTTTCGTAGTAATCGGGATAGACGCCGAAAATCCGGTAGCCCATTGATTTGTATAGGTCGATGGCGGTCTGGTTGCACTCATCGACCTCCAGCCGCATGTAGAGACGGCCCCGTTCTGCCGCCTGCTGCTCGATCTGCTGGACGAGCCGTTTTCCAAGGCCTTGTCCGCGGGCGGATGCGTGAACGGCCAGGGAATAGAGGCGACCGAGCCGGGTTCCTTTATGCAGGATGCCCAGACCGTAGGCGATGAGCATTCCCTCCTCTTCTGCCACGAGAAGGATTCCGTGGCTGGCTTTGATCCAGTTGCGGAAGCTACGCCGACTCAGCCGATCGCTCGAAAAGCTTTCCGATTCCAGCTCCATCAGGCGGGAAAGATCGGATTCAACCGCATTGCGAATGGCGGCTTGCATAAGAAGGATTCCTGAATCAGTCAATGAGACGTCTGGTAAGTCCGCCGTAGGCATCGATCCGGCGATCCCGCAGGAAGGGCCACATGCGCCGGACCGTTTCGCTTCTTGCGGCGTCGAGTTCAACCACAAGCTCGGTTTCAGTTGCGGTATCGGCCTGATCCAGGATTTCTCCCTGGCATCCGGCTGCAAAGGAGGACCCCCAGAAGACGGCACCGCCGGGTTCTGTTCCCACCCGGTTGACGCTGAGAACCGGGATTCCGTTTGCAACGGCGTGAGCGCGCTGGATCGTGACCCATGCTTCCCGCTGGCGTTTCTGTTCGTCCGGCAGGTCATTCGGATCCCAGCCGATTGCGGTGGGATAGATCAGGATATCGGCGCCGGCGATGGCCATCAAACGGGCGGCTTCGGGATACCATTGGTCCCAGCAGACGAGCACACCGAGTTTTCCCGCCGATGTCTGGATGGGCGAAAATCCGAGATCGCCCGGCGTGAAGTAAAATTTTTCATAATAGCCGGGATCATCCGGGATATGCATCTTCCGGTATTTCCCTGCAATGGCCCCGTCGGTTTCAAGCACGACCGCCGTATTGTGGTAAACACCGGGCGCGCGTCTTTCAAAAAGAGAGGTTACGAGCACAATGCCCAGTTCCTTGGCAACCGCGCCGAAGGTCTCTGTTGAGGGACCGGGAATCGGCTCGGCCAGATCAAACCGGGCGGGATCTTCTTCATCGCAGAAATAGAGGCTGGCATGCAGTTCCTGAAGTACGACCAGCTTTGCGCCGGCTGCTGCACAGCGGCGGATGCCTTGGATGCTTTTTTCAATGTTGGCGGCGCGGTCGCCGGAACACGACTGTTGAACGAGGCCTGCAATCAGTTTGCTCATAATACTCCTTTGGGCAGCTGCATGGTCACGCAATGGAGTGATCCATGCTGAAGAATCAGGGTCCTGCAATCTATACCGATAATCTCCCGGTCGGGAAATGCTTTTTGCACGACGTTCAGGGCTGCCTGATCGGCGTCATCATGGTAGGTCGGAACGAGTACGGCACCGTTGATGACCAGATAGTTTGCATAGGTTGCCGGCAACCGTTCACCGTCGGCATCACACTTTGCCTTTGGCCAGGGAAGGGGAAGAAGCCGGTAACCGTCAAAGGCCTGCAGTTCTGCTTCCATAGCCTTGAGGCCGGCATAGTGTTCGTCGTCCGGATCATCGCACGCAACATAGATGATTGTCCGGTCGGGGCAGAGTCGTGCGAGGGTGTCGATGTGTGCGTCGGTATCGTCGCCGGCCAGTGCACCGTGGTGCAGCCAAAGAATGGTGTGGACGCCCAGCTCGTCCTTGAGCTGCTGTTCAATCTCTTCGCGGGAAAGGTGCGGGTTCCGGTTGGGATTCAGAAGACACTCCGCAGTGGTCAGCAGGGTGCCTTCGCCGTCGCTTTCGATGCTGCCGCCTTCGAGCACCAGATCGATTGTACGAACCGGAGTACTTCCAAAGGCGCCGAGCCGCTGCAGGTTGTGGGTAATGCGGTTGTCGTGCTGCGCCGCAAACTTGCCGCCCCATCCGTTGAAGGTGAAGTCCAGCAGGATCGGCTGACCGTTCTGCTCAATAGTGATCGGGCCGAAATCGCGGGCCCAGGTATCGTTGCAGGGCACATCAAAGGTTTTCGGCCCGACGAGGATGACCTTCTGAAAGCGTTCAATGGCGGCAATAATTTCGGAAAAGGTTTTCCGGGCTTCGGGCAGGACATAATTCCAGTCGGTATTTTCATGCGGCCACGCGAGCAGCACGGCATCCTGCGGTTCCCACTCGGCGGGCCATCTTTTGGTCGGGGTATTCATGCGGGGAGCATTTCCAAGCCGGCCGGAAAAGACGAGCTAAAAAGCAGTCGGTTACTGTTCGATGAATAGTTTTCCGAGATGACATTCGGAAAAGTGGTTACATCGGTTGGAGCAGTATTCCTTGCGCCATTTCGGGGCGCAGCCATAATAGCCGTTATGCAGAAAGTCGTCTTCTGCTTCTTCCCATGCGATAGCCCGTCCAAGCCGTTGGCCCATGTACCATTTATTTTCTTCAATAGCCTGTTTATATTGCCGGATCTGCCATTGATTCAATTGATGGTGATCACGACACCCGCCTCGTCTTTTAGGGGGTTCGCGGTCCGAATGGCCGGATGATTTGTTGTATTGTTCAATCATACAATTCACCGTTTTCTAACGTCGGAACTCTAACCCTTTATCGGATCAGCGCAACTGATATCGTAGGAATTATGAGTATTCACACATCCAAAATGCTCCTTATTTGCTGTTTGCGAGTGCAGTATGAGTGACTAGGATCCGGATATGACGAAACAACTGAATATTCAGGACGGCCTGCCGAACCGGCCGCTCATGTTGTGGGACGGTGATTGCGGTTTCTGTTTTCACTGGATTCTTCGCTGGAAAAAACTGACAGGAGAGTCGGTTGTATATCGATCTTATCAGGAAATGCTCGAGCAGTTTCCTCAGCTTGATGTCGCTGCCTGTAATCAGGCGGTTCATCTGGTGCTGCCGGATGGTTCTGTCCGGGCGGGGGCTCATGCGGTGATCACTTCTCTGTCGGTGAGTGGCCGTATGAAATGGATGCTTGCCGTGTATGAGCGACATGGATGGTTCAGGAAGACCATGGAGCGCCTGTACCGATTTGTGGCCGAGAACCGTTCGTGGCTGCCGGGTTCGCGAACGAAGGTCAGATCGACTCACTGCTGTCCAAAACAGCAAATAGGTTAGGTTTGACCTGCTGATTTCTCTCGGGGAAAGAGTCTTTGATCGCTGTTTTTCAA
>JAFGVP010000025.1 GCA_016937945.1 Pontiellaceae bacterium
AGTCGTAGATGTTGGATAAGTCATAGGTCGAAGCCTACGACGTCTACGATGATTTCAACAAGAGGTGCTATACGGAACGCTTACGATGCAGCAGATCGACCACATGATCGAAAGGCAACCCATCAGAAACCCGCCAGGTTTTTACAGCGTATACGGATTGAGCGTACGATCCGGCAACTGCGATGCTGAGCATCGTTATTGCAAGAAGTGCAATTCGTTTAAGGGTGTACGCCATCAATCATGTCCTGCATTTTCACTGGCCGGTATTTTTACCTGCCGGCCCGGACCCGGTCAAGCGCGGCCCCTCCCCGACCGGAGACGGGAATTGATTCACCGGCAATCCGCACTAAAAAGGGACCCGAAGGTCCCCTTTTATTCCAGAGCAGGAAGGCTGCCCCAGATACAATACCGTGTCATGCACGGCGATTATTCACCGGTGACCCGATAGAAGGTCTGCGCGCCCGTTGCCGGAGTCGTTACAGACTTCGTTCCATCCACGCCGTTAATACCGGTTTCGAGATCGCTCCAACTGCCGGTGAGATCCTCCGACGACTGCAGGGTATAGGTTGCACCTTCTACGGCATTCCAGGAGATAACCACGTCAGACGTGTCCATCTGAATACCGAGAACAGGCACCGGAACCACCACCCCCGTGGCATCGGGAATCAGGGCAAAGGCCGCCACAATATTACCAGCGCCGGCACTGAATCCGGACAGTTCAAACTTGCGGTTCTGGGGTCCTCCCACATAAGCATCCAGCGACAGCCATGCCTCGATCTGGCCACTTCCCGGTACCTGAAAATAGGGCATTCCGGTTGTAGCGCTTGTATCCGCTTCCGTGTAATTGATCGGCACATCGCCCCATCCATAATAGAAGTTGGCTTTGTTTGCACCATAGACCGCCGCGTTGGTTACGTAGGGCGTATTGTTGATGAAGGCCGCCAAGTCAGCGTAGCGCACAATATCTCCATCCGCCGGATCACCTTCATACACCGCATAATACTCGCCGCTTACGCCATCATAACTTGCCCCGTGAATCTTTTCCGATGCATCAGTCGGCTCATAGGTGCCTGTAGCCACCAGAGATCCTGCCGCCGTACCGGCCAGGAAGGTCGAAGGACTCGTCCAGCTCAGCACATCCCCGTCCGCATCGATTCCGTAGACCGTGTTATCAGGCGAAATCGCGACCCCCTGATAGTTACTGTAGGCCGGAATCGTGGCCAGCAGCATACCGTTGGTCAAACGGCCGGCATCAACTGTATTGAGCGCATTCGAAGCAATGGAGTTAAAGCCATAGATGGCGCCGTTGTCGGTAATAAAGAAAAGGCGGATGTCATCAATACTGGAGACCGTTCCGGAAACCTGTCCGCTGACGTCGCTTTCATTTCCCAGATTATCGACAGCTGTAATGATATAATAATAAGTCACCCCCAGCTCAGGAGCACCGGAGGAGTAACCGGTATCGGTAATTCCGGTGGCAACGGGCTCACCGAAAGTTCCGTTTACCGTGGAGCGATATACAGAATAAGACGCAAAATCAGCTTCAGTATTGGCATCCCAGGACAACTCAAACAAGGCGCTGTTTTGTGTCAGGGCAAGACCGGTCGGCGCATCCGGCGGAACCGTATCGGTAACGATACTGATTTCATCGGTCGTTTCCACCGATTCATTGCCTTCCGCATCCACAATCGAAATCACATAAAAATATTCCACGCCGACAACCGAAGTCGCATCCACGTAGGAAAGCTCCGTAACGCCCGTTGCAAGAGCTGCACCATAAACGCCGCTGCTGGTGGAGCGGTAAATGTTGTATGACTCGGCCAGAATACCCGGAGTCCACTCAAGCAACACCTGGGTTACGTTGGTCAGCGTTGCCGAAACACTGGCTGGCGGAGCAGCCAGCAGGTGTGAGGCATTGAAGTACTGACCGCGCGTGACCGTTCCGCTGAACGGAACCGAAAGAGCCGCCGCAAAATTATCCGCCGGATAAGGTTCTGATGCATAATCGCCATAATCTGCAAGACCGGCCCGCCAACCGATGTTGTTGGTATCCATCATACCGAACGAAATCGAGTTATTTCCTGTCCAGTTCCATGCAGAGCCGGTTCCGGTCAGGACTTGCTGTTGCACCACCCCGTTGATGGAATAACAGATGGCACCGGCACCGCCATCGAAAGAAACCCATATCTGCGTATCCAGCCCGGCGGTTGCAGCACCCAGCGTAACCCCAAGCATGGCATCACTTCCGTCTGTATCGTCCAATGTCGGCGAGTTTGCGTTCGCGCCGCGTTTCGTGACGAAAATAAAATTTCCGTTCTTGATCATGAGCGCCGAACCATTGGAGGTCCCCCCCAGTTCGATCAGATTAACCGTGCCGGTCTGGCTGGCGGTAATATCCGCAGCCGTCGGGGTAACCTGCACCGCAAATGTCGCCCCGTTCGCCAGCGTGGGGGCGGTAACTGTCTTCATTTCGGCATTGGTACTGTCGTAGATCGCATTCCAGTCATCGAAGTCCGGAACAAGATCGCCGGCCGTCACCACCCCGGCGACCGACATCGCGAGCAAACAAATCCACCCGGTTTTTGCATTCATCATTTTTGCTTCCTTTCCTTTAACTGACTGAGAGTCATCCCTCTGTGAGAAAAAACCTGCACCAGTCAACTTTAGAAAGGTAACCCGTTCGCTACCTCACCGTCATGTCACTAAAAATATCCTCACCTCCTAGGAAAAGGCGATTTAGGCCGAAACCGGATACATAGCCGCCATTTACCGATGCAGCTGATACCGATAGGTTCCCGCTGGCACGGTTTCAGAATTCCGTCCATCGGGGAACAGGATGGTTGCCGTCGTATTCGGAGGAACAACGACCTCCATCGTCACCTTCCCGTTCCGGCGCACCCAGCCGCTGGATGCCGCACCATAAGGGGTATCGAGCTTTGCTCTCGCCATATCGAGCTGGTCAATCACCAGCGGACTGACAATGAGATGCTTATACCCCGGCTGCTCCGGATCCGGCGCAAGTCCGGCAAGACGTTCATACATCCATAGTCCGATTGCACCGTAGGCATAATGATTGAAGGAGTTCATGCCGGCATCGCCGAACCCGGCGTCGTGGCTGTAGCTGTTCCAACGTTCCCACATAGTGGTTGCCCCCTGATTGATCGAGTAGAACCACGACGGATAGGTTTCGGTAAACAGCAGCTTTGCAGCCAGCTCCGGATAGCCAGCCCGATCGAGAACATCCACGATATACGGCGTCCCAAGGAATCCGGTCCGCAAATGATCCTCCGCATCGTGGACGAGATGAACCAACCGTTTTGCGGCCCTGGACTTCTGCGGCTCCGGCAGCAGGTCAAATGCAAGAGCAATCACATACGCCGTCTGCGTTTCCGGCGCATTCTTGATCTTGCCCGAATCCTCGAAATAAAACGTTGAGAATGCGTTTTTCACGGCTTCCGACTCGGCGGCATACTGAACCGCCTTTTGGTCATGACCGAGAATACGGGCGGAATCGGCCAGTATTTTCGCCCCGCGCGCATAATAGGCCGCCCCCAGCAGCGACGATGGAGTGTCGCCATGGCACCCGGTTCCCTGCGGATAGGGCTGGAGCCAGTCGCCAAATCCACCGATTCGGGGAAGCAGGTGATCAACCGACTCCGCCCGATACCAGCCGATCAGCTTTTCCATCATCTCAAAGTTATCTTTCAGGACCTCGACATCCCCGCTGCGCACGTACACTTCCCATGGAACAAAGGTGGCGGCATCCATCCAGCCCGGACTGTTTTCGCCGTGGACAAGCGCCGGAATGATTTCCGGAATGGTTCCGTTGGCTTCCTGATCCAGTCGCATGTTTGCCAGCCAACTCTTCCAGAAAGCCGTGGAATCGGTGTTGAACATGGCAGTCGGACAGAACACCTGGGCATCACCTGTCCATCCCATGCGTTCATCGCGCTGCGGGCAGTCGGTTGGAACATCCACGGAATTACCCCGCCAGCCCCACGTAATGTTGCTCTGGAGCTGATTCAGTTTTGCATGGGAGGATTCAAACGATCCCGTCTGCCGGTATTCGGAATGCATGACCACCCCTTCAACCCAGGATTTCTGCGGCCGGGCGCCGGCGGGCAGACCGGACAGCTCGACATAGCGGAATCCGTGGAACGTGAAACGGGGTTCCCATTCGATCACGCCGGATTTGGCAGGCACATAGGAGTCGGTCGATTTTGCGGTACGGTAGTTGGTCGTATAAAGCGTGCCGTCATCGTTCAGCATCTCTGCAAACCGGATCGTGATTATCCGGTTCTTTTCCACCGGCAGCTTAATACGCGCCCAGCCCACCATGTTCTGGCCCAGATCAAAAACATAGCGACCCGGAGTTGGTTCCGAGATGGCCTGAACCGGCATCGTTTCTGTTTTATGTACAGCGAGGAACGGCTTGGGCATAAGGCGCGCCGGACCAAGTTCGTCATTCACCAGCACCGGGCCCCAGCCTTCAACCGGCTTGCGCGCATCGAAAATTTCACAGTCGTAGATGGACGAGGAGACGATTGGTCCCTGCCAGGTCCCTTCCCACTGCCGATCGGTCGCTATGATCTCCGAGCTGCCGTCGGCATAACGGATTTCCAGCTGAAGCAGAAGCTCCGCATCCTTGCCGTAATGACCGACCCGCTCTGTGCCGAACGGCAGGCGCCCGGCATACCAGCCCTTGCCCAGCATGGCATTCAGGGTGTTGTTCCCTTTTTTCAGCTGACTCGTCACATCGTAAGTCAGCGTATCAATGCGCTTATCAAAGGAAGTGAATCCGGGAACCAGCCAGTCGTTCCCGACCCGTTCGCCGTTCAGATACAGCTCGAACAATCCGCGTGCGGTAACATAAACCCGAGCACGTTCAATTTCCTTCGCAGTATCAAAAGTGCGTCTCAGCCAGCATGCCGGCTCATCGCCCTCGCGTGCCGGGAAGACCGCCTGACGATTTTCGCCAACAGCGACCGTGGACTGCGTACCGTCGGCCAGATAGGTGACCACCAGCTCCTTGACTTCATCCTTTGCCGGGTCGCCCCCGAGTTCGTCGTTGTTCACCCGAACAGAAAAACCGGAACCCTGAACCTTCTTATGCAACAGGTCCGTCACATCCCGATTCTTTTCCGGATGAGCCTTTGATTGATAAACCGCCTTGATCAGCTCAAAATCGGATACTTTTTCCGCCACCGCGTCAACCGGCCGAATCCAGCGGGCCGACCAATCATCTTTCGAAAGAAGACCCAACTCAAAATTCGCGGTTTTGCTCCAGTCGGATACCGTTCCGTCCTGATCGCGGAATCGGACTTTCCACTCCAACCGGTCACGCGATGCCAGCGGTTTTCCGGCATAGGGCACAAAAATCGACTGATCCGACGAAATCCACCCGCTGTCCCAAACCGGCTCCCCGGCCCGGTCGACCATTATCTGGCAGGCCGTCTGTTCTTTTACGCCGACCGGCAGCTTCCATGAAAAAGCCGGAGTGCTGTCGTGAAATCCAATCGGGTTTACAAACCCTTCGCCGACCGTCAGATCGCGCGGCCCTTCCATCGCAGTACATCCGGAAAACAAGCCCGCCATGGCGGCCATGGACAGAAACATTCTCTTCATTCGTATCCCCTTTATTATCACTCGCGAACAATCCGGTTTTACCGAATAGTGAAGCTAAACGAGTGAGCTAATCGTCGCATAATATCAGTCAGTTTACGTCTGGAAACAAAGCATCCCGGAAGGATGCGGTACCATGCACCCGTCTCGACAGCATCGGCAGAAATAAAACTGAAGCAGTACAAACCACAGCGGAAACCATACTTTTACTCGTTCGAAGGAACGATACGATCCATCAATCCGCTACTGCTGTTCTAATGCGAGATTCAAAAAGGAAACACTTCACTTTTTTTCAGTCAGTTCTCAATCCACCAGCCGGTGCATCTCCGAAGCCGCCAGAAGGAAGGCCCCGACGCCAAAGTTGGCGGTGGAGTTTTTGTCGACCACCTGACCGGGAATGGCCCGCTCTCCGATCGGCTGGACATAACCGACCCGGCCGTCTTCCTGCAGCGCCACGGCCGTCAGGTATTCCCACCCTCTGAGCGCCACCGGAAGATAGGTTTCACGATCCAGATACCCGTTGTTGATGCCCCACAGATAACCGAACGTGAAGAAGGCCGTTCCGCTGGTTTCATATCCCGGCGCATGTTCCGGATCGAGCAGACTGCGGGTCCAGTAGCCACCCTCCTGCTGACAGGCTGCCAGCGACTCCGCCATCCGCGTGTAAACCTTAAGAAACTCATCCCGATGCGGGTTATCTTTCGGCATGTCCGCCAGCACCTTGGCCAGCCCGGCAAAAACCCATCCGTCACCCCGTGCCCAGAAATCCTTCAGTCCGTTGGCCGACTTGTGGCCTGGATAGACATATTTTCCATCCCGGAAAAACAGCCCGGTTTCCTCGTCGTACATAATGCTTTTGGAATAGGCAAAATATTCGGCCAGCTTGTCGAGATATTGCTCATTGCCGGTAATCTTGTAGAGCTTGGTCATGACCGGCATCACCATGTACAGTCCGTCGGCCCACCACCAGTAATCGTTCTTATCGGTGGACATCTCATATTCCATCACCTCGCGGGCACGTTTGATATAGCGCGCCTTTTTCTCGATGTTGTAGATGTCGATATAAGTTTGAAAACAGATCTGCCAATCGCCGAACAACACATGATCGTCCGTTTCGCCATAGTGATATTGCCAACGGGAGCGATCTGTCCCCTTGGCCCCCATCCAATCGTTGCGGTCGGCCCAGCGCTTTGAATATTTCAGATAGTCCTGTTTGCCGGTTATTTCGAAGGCGGCCATGTTTCCCGTATGATAGGCTGCGTTATCCCAGAACGCACGACCGGGATCTTTATGCTCTTCCTGCCAATGGTCATTCACGCGGCTAATAATTGTCCGCACTTCCGCCGGAGTCGGAAGGGATTTTGCTTCCGGCCTGCCCTGCCCGAATGCACATCCGCTCATCATCACCAGCGAAAACGCCGCAATTCCACCCGGAAACATTCTCTCGTTTCCACTCTTCATTTTGCACCGCCTCTCCATACTACTTTTCCATCAGCCGCAGTCCCATGAATCCGGCATCTGCATCTTCTACAGGAACAATGTAGATCCACTCGCGCTCTTCGAACTCTCCCAGATCATTCAGGATGTGCATAACCACATTGTTCGTCGAAGAAAGATCATTCATCAAATCAATCGATGCCGCACCGGGCACCAACAGCATCATGCCCGGCGTTTCCTTTCGTACCGTCGCACTGAAGCTTAGATAATTATTGGTCGTCTCCGGCACGGTCCACATCAGGGCTTTGGGGAGGAGATCCTCATCCGGCACCAGCGGATCGGTTCCAAACAGCCATTCAAATGCATTCGCCACCGCATCTCCATCCGCATCGGAATCCGGCGCATCCGTTCCTGATGCAAACGCATAACCGAAGGCCCAGCCATAATAGCTGGCATCAGGTTTTACACTCAGAACACCGCTGTTTATCTCGGAGGTATCCCACCCCAAACCGAAAGCCAACTCCGGAAGATCAACCCCGGAAAAATCCATCGATGCGCTGCCCGCATGAATCAGTTCAAAACGGTCGCCCGAATCCGGCTCAGTCTGCTCCGGATCGAACGTCACCTTCAGCATACCGGAAGCAGCAAACTGCCCGCCGACATCCAGCCGGTCGTACAGCTCGGGACTGGAAAGGTCGAACTCCAGCGTCGCGCCCGCCGCCAGCGTAAAATTGCCGGCAACATTCAACGTTCCGGCCTTCGGCACGAGTTGCGTTTCATTGAGCGGATTGCTCAGATTGGCACCGGTGGAATCGATATAGATATTGTCAACAAATCCGGCCGAGCCGGAATTGCTTCCGAGATAAAAGGTATCGATATCGCCAGCCGTCGTACTGCGGAAGACATAGCCGGACTGAATCAGGACCGGCGTCTGTCCGGCGCCGCCGGGAGAATAATAGAGCGAACTGGTATTGGCGCTGTTGTCGATAACAACCCAGAAATTGTAGAGCGTATCGAGCGATAGCGACGTCGCAGTGTTGGCATAGGCACTGTTATGAACCTCCACGATCAGGTCGGAGGGAATCCGCATGAGCGAAGCGAGGTCACTATAAGCCGCGGCGCCGGACCGTCCCAACGCGAACAGGGTATCGCTGCCCGTTCCCGCAAAGCGGACCTGGAAAAAGAGGGTGCCGGTTCCGCCCTCGGCGGCAATCGTTCCAATCGAAGCATAGTTCATCTGGCCGCCGCTTCCGCCATAAACATAATGCAGTGCCTGCCCGGTTCCGGCATCCGCCCCGATCAATGTACTGCTCGAATCCGCGCCGCCGCCCGGGAACCCCGGAATCCAGACCGGAGCCAGCGAGGCACCGTCGGTCCCGGAGGCATAGTCATTAAAATCGTCCACCAGACTGAACGAGGTATCGGGCCCAAAAGGGAATCCCTTGTCTCCAATGCTCACCACGGAGCCCGACTGGGCGGTAAGGCTCGCAACACTGCCGCCGCCGCTGAGCGTGGCACTGTTGCCGACCGAGACGGCTCCGGCGCCTGCCGTTCCGTTCACAACCAGCTCGCCGCCGGAAACGGTGGTGGTACCGCTGTACGTATTACGGTTATCAAGCAGCAGGCGTCCGGCGCCGGACTTGATCACATTTACCGTGTCCGCACTGCCGTTTCCAATGATGCCCGACAACCTCGTATCGCCGGTGCCCTGAAAGGTGAAGGTCCGGGTTCCGGTTGCTCCCGAACTGAGCAGACCATCCAGTTCCAGCGTACCGGCATCGGACTGAAGGATATAATAGGAACCGCCGGAATGAATGGTAACACCGCCATACAGCACATTTTCGCCGGCCATGTTTCGGATAGCCGCGATGCTGACGTTACGACCGCTGAGCTCGACCGCCGCCGGAGAGATCACATCGCCGTGCATAGATCCGTCAAGCTGAAGCGTTGAGTAACCGCTGTTGTTGTTGCGGATCACCACCGAATCCACGTTGGCCAATGCCGAAGAATAAGCCGCACGCACCGAGCCGCCGCTGCCACTGGTAAGACTCGTATCGATGTAGACCGTGCCGGACAATGAACTCGCGCCGGCCAGCACCAGCGTCCCCGCCCCGCTCTTGGAAAACCCGTTGGAGCCGGAAAGGGACGCTTCAATGGTGGCGGTGTTGCCGACCACGATCGACGGACTGCCGGCAGTTCCGGCATCAAGCGTCAGGACGCCGCCGCCATCGGCGATCGTCCACGACTGGCTGCCGGAGGTATCGCCGAACTTAAGCGATCCCAGCTCATGCGAGCTGTCGAGGGCAACCGTCCGGTTCGCCGTAATATTGATAGTGCTGAAATCCGCCGCATATCCTGCTCCGTTTGCAGGAAGATTTCCGCTCCATTTTACGGCATCACTCCAAAGGCCGTCGCTGTCGGCCGTCCACGTGCCGTCACCGAGCACATACGGAAGATCGATGCTCAGGGTGAAATAGCGGCGTTCACCGAGCGAATCGAGCGCACGCACCGTAAAGAGCTGTGGGCCGTCCACGTCATATCCAGGCATTCCCGACAGGGTTCCGTCCGTGTCAATCGTCAGCCAGGCGGGTCCGTATATTTTCACATAGGTGATGGATTCCGCATCCGGGTCCGAAGCAACACCGGCCACGCTTCCGCTGTAGGCCACGCCCTGTTCCGCGGGCGTCGCAACCACCAGATTGGTGCTGAGCTGCATCTGCATCGTGTTGTTCATCATTGATGCAATGTCCGCCTGCGTCATGGCATAGTTTGCAATCTGCACCTCATCCAGCCTGCCGGAAAAGAGCGGATCGGTGGACCACTGGCTTTTGCCGAGATAGTTATAGCCCGTGCCGGACAGTGCAGAAACCGAGATCGTGCCGGAGGCCTGCTGTACGCCGTTTAGATAGAGTTTTGCGGTCGTGCCCGACATCGTGACCGCCACATGCTGCCAGCTTCCCGACGGCAGGGCCGACGAGGCCGTCACCCAGCTGGTACTGCCGCCGTTACGCAGCCCGAATCCCAGTTTTCCACCGGTGCTTGGCGTCAGCACCATGTATTGCGAAAGGTCATAATTCCCGAAATCAAAGATGCGCTGGTTATCGCTACCGCCATCCCAATTGATCCACGCCGCAAAGGTAAATGACGAGCTGTCGACAATGTCGCCCGGCAGCTGCAGATAACGGCAGCTGTCGCCCAGCTCGATGGCCTGTCCATGTTTACCCGCACTGAATACCGGGATATCGACGGCGATGGCGTTATTGCCGCAGCCGGAATCATCGCGACAGTCGTTTTCGAAATAGTAGCTGGCCACGCGACTACGGTTTTTCTTCATCTCCTGGGTATAGGCAATCGGCGCGACATGGTCTTTGTACATCTGCCCCATCGGCGTAATCCCGCCGTCATCGTAATGCGTCTGACGGGCCCATTCGACCCGGCTGTAAACCGCATAGCGCTCGATCCACGGCGTGCTGTCCATCATGTTGATCATCGCCTCGATCACGTTCTTGTTCTGTGCGGTCGTCGGATCGGGCGTGGTGGTCCAGTTGGCTCCGTTGTTGAATTCCGTCACCCAGATCGGACGCCCCGACATATCGTGAATGCTCTTCAGAAAACTGTACATGGCGCTGGCCGCACCGGCCGGATCGTCATTATTGGAATAACCCCGATAATAATGGACGGGCACATAATCCACCCGATAGCCGGCCGCATCCGCCTGGCTGATGAATGAACTGATCCACGAATATCCCGCATCCGTTACCGCCGGAGCGCCGACGCGCAGACCGGTTCCCAGCAGATCCGTCCAGGTGGCAACGGCAGTGGCCACATCGCCGTTGTTGAGGCTGGTGTAGGAATCCTCCACGGAATTGTTCGGTTCGTTATATCCCAGCAGCTGATTGATTCCGCGATACTGCCAATCCTGCCCAAGCCCCGGCCACCAGCGGGTCTGGCGAATTCCGACATATTCCCAGTCCAGCGTGGAACTTTTGTTGATGTCCCAGTTATAATGCCAATCGGCGTCCAGCGAAGTCGGAGCGACATCGCACGATCCCTTCTTACTGGTCCAGCGCCACGGAAAAACGCGCACAAAATTGATCCGGTTATCCATCCAGTCCGGCAGCACGCCGATTTCAAGATCACCGTCAGCGGCCACATAGTTCCGGCTGCGCCCTGATCCGTCGGCATTCTGCGCAAACGTTGCCGTATAGCCGCGCTTGAGAACAAACGATCCAATTCGCGACGCCATGGTTCCGAGCTGGCTGGTGCCGTACTGTGTGTAGGGACTGAGCTGCATGGACGCACCGCTGAAGTTTTCGCCGTCATAAACCGTCAGGGGCTTGAAACTGGATGGATATGGAATCACCACTGCGCCCGCGCCATACTGAACCACCTTGACGTTGCTGTTCAGCACGGCACTGCTTCCATTTACCTTGAACTGACCCAGCAGTGAAGAAACCGACGACGGAACGACGGCCGGAAAAAAGACCCATGAATCGACGGAGGTCATATTGATCGTACAGCCGGAAATCGGCGTACCGCTTCCGGTGATACGGAGTTCCGAGCGGCCGGACATCTCGATCGTTTCGCCTGAAAGCGTCGCAACCTCTTCAACCTGATTCGATATAACCGTCTGGGCCGAAGCCGCAAATGCTGAAAACAGGCCGGCAATGGATAGTGCCGCCCATGAACGTATTGTCCGGACCTTTGTCATGTATAAGCCTTTGATGATATTCTTTCTGTTCAAACCAATTCCAACGGCCGCACCCCGCTAAGGAAGCGGATAGCGAATCCGGAAAAACGCGGAATCCTCCACCCCGCCAAAAGGAATGCTCCAGGACACATTTGAGTTAGATCCCTCGACATCTGCCCAGTTGTTTCCCGGCAGATTAGCCGTCGACTGAAGGATCCATCCCTGATGGGTTTGGGGCCAGGAAACCGTTGCGCTTTCATTCGTCAAATCAACCGACAGATCCGCCGGAGTTGTGGCGACATTGCGCGCATAACCAATCCCGTCATACCAGCAGGAGCTGTTGTAACCGCCGTCTGCCTCATCATCCACATACACGGCGACATCGGTTCCGGAAACCGTTCCGAGTGATACCTGATAAAGGGTGCGATCACCGGAGGCGACGACCACGGACGTGGAAAAATCAGCGGAACCGGCGGCCGCGACATCCGTACTGCTGACGTTGAAGAGCGGCACGGATGCCGCCGGATTTCCCGTCAGTGAGGCGCCGAACTTAAAGCCCTGCCCCGCCGCAACCCAGAAATAGGCATACACGGCATAGGTTCGATCCGGCAGACCGCTCACCAGCGTGCGAAGCTGCGGACAATCTTCCGTGCCTTCCCGATTGGATTCAAACCAGTTGTAGCTTGCTCCGTTTCCATACCCGGTTTCCTCCTCCCACTGGTCGTCGGCGGAAGAACTGATGTTGTACGGCGGACTGAAGGTGCTCCAATCCGAACCATTCCACTGCATCGTATTGCCTGCGGCGCCGGATGAGGCATCAACGTAGGTGATGTCGCCCAATCGAACCGTCGGAAGAGGCTGCAGGGTGAAGATCCACTCATTGGTCGGCATGCCGGGACCGGCAACAAGGCCTGCCGTGTGCACACCCAATGTCAGCGGCGTGGAAACCGCGGCACTGACGGTCGTGGTACTGCCGACTTTGGAGGACTCCGCCAGCGCAACAGAATTACCATCCAGAATCAGAACAACCTGATCCGGATCAACCGTAATATCCCCGTCTTCGATAACCGCATTCAGAACCGGCGTCGCATCATAAATATCACCGGCCGGCGATGTCGAAAGAATATTCACATCCGGCTCATCCCGGGACACCTGCAGCGTGACGGCACCGCCGGCGGAATATTCCGCCATTCCCAGACGCGCCCAGCCATTGTGATTGGAATATGCTTCGCTTCCGACGCTCACGTTGTCTGCGCCGTTGGCCGTAAAGGTTACCGCCGCCCCGCCCTGCGAAACAGAGACGCTATCGCCGTTCACCGCAATCATGCTGCCGGTCGCCCCGTCATTGGAGAGCACCGGCCAGACATAGCGCAGTGCGCCGGAATATCCGGTCAACTCGGTTGTCAGCGCCACGCCGGCGGGCGTAACGACATAATGTTCCGTGATAGCGGTCACATTCGGCAGGCTTCCGGAATACGTGACTTCAAACACCACCTGCGTGGTCGACTGCGAAACCGGCACAACATTGACATCGGTAATCTCGCTGCTGCTCATTTCTCCGAGCGTGCGCCAGGTGGTTCCATCGGAATCCAGCCAGGAAATCCCCACGCCGGTGGTGATCGGCGAAGGATCGGGCGAATTATAACCCGCACTCGCCAGCAGGCTGTCGCTCGGCCCCAGCTGAGGGGAGACTCCTTTTTGGTGAATCCGGATCAGGCCGGTTGCGTCGTAGTGATGATCGGCGGAGGTATCGAGTTCAACATAGGTTCCGCCCGCGTTGGCAAACACCTTGTTCAGTCCGGAAACCTGAAATACAAAACCGCCGGTATCGGCCGGCGCCGGCCCTTCGGCCACATCTTCGGACAGGGCTGCGTGCTCATAGGCAATGGCCAGCATCGCCATGGGCAGAATGTTATACTGCGAATGGTAGGAATAGCTTTCGTAGCCGTGCCGGCTCGCCGGGTCCACATGGTTTTTAACGATCTGCATCTCGCCGCTCGGACGAACCCAGCGCAGCATCGATGCCAGCGAAAGATGTGCCGCACGCTTATAAGCCGCCGCCATGAGCAGATCGCCTTCATCCCGTGCCTTGCCGGCATAAATTTCGAAGGTCACGCACTGTTCGGCTTCGTTCCACTGATGATGCGCCGAACGGCCGCCGGCCGGTAGCTCGCCCCACGGTGACTGCATGAACAGGCTGGTGATGGCGGCGCGGTCCATGGCTTCGGAAACCTCCGCCGTGTACGGCCCGTCATACCCCTGCGCAATGGCGTCCTCCCACCAGATGCGCGGAAAATGGTCATAAGCCATCGGCCCTTCCATGTAGAGCCCGTACGGCGATGTAAAGTGGCGTCCCTGCGCCCCCCAGCATACAGATACATAGGGATTATCGGACGAACGGATGCCCAGCAACTGGAGCAAGGCATCGCCGCACGAGGAGACCACCGTCCAGTTGAAACTGCCGGGCGCATAGTCATAGATGGCAAACGGATCATACCCCAGGTTCGCCGCCCACATTGCAGCCCGCGAGCTGCCTACCAGCGGGGAAAGCAGACGGTATGCATTGGCCAGCATGCCCGGATAAAAATCGTCATGGCCGTCGGCTGCGGCATTGATCGACAGACGATAGGACGCCCAGTCCATCGCCAAAGCCGCCGCCTCCAGCAGGTCGCTCCGGTCGGCATATACCACCAGTGCCGCGGCGGCATTCGCAAAGGCCGGCGTTGAATACTGGGTTTCAGATCCTCGATAAGGATCAATGATTGCACCGCTGCTGTTCTGCTTTGTCTTCCAGAAATCGATCTCGCCGGCGATGAGTGTAAGATAATCGTTACGCGTCAGACCGGTATCCGAAAAATCGGCGGCGCCGGACCCGTTAAATCCATTCAGCAGATTGGTCGTGGGATTTTCCGCAAAAACCGAGGCATCCCATTCGCTCACAAAAGTGCTCTCAACCGTCGGAGAAACATCATCGGTTGTGGCTTCAAGCGTCAGGGCATTCACCACCCAGTTGTTGATCGACGAAGTAAACGAGACATCGAGCGTGCCGGAGGCATCCGCATTCACGGAAGCCGTCAGCTCCGCATATTCCGATGATCCGGGCGTCAACGTGGCCAATGCTCCCGCGGCCGTTCCGACGGTGGTAACATGGTTCCCGTAATCCGCGTCACCGGCAATGACCGTCAACCGGTATTTTCCGCCCGGTGTAAGACCGGAGATCCGGAAAACCGAACTGGCCGATATGGCGTAGATAAAGTGCGTGCGCAGGTCGTCCGGCACACTGCGATCGCGCAGGTTGAGGCCGGCGGAAGAAACCCAGCCATAGCCCGTTCCCGCCGAATAGGTCGTTGTGCCCACGGCGGTATATCCCGATTCAGTCCCTGCCGCACCGAAATCAAATTGAACCGCTGCGTGTGCTACCCCGATAAGCAGCGAACAGGGCAAGGCCATCGTCAGAATTCGAAGAGTCGTAAATCTCACGTTTATTTCCTTTATAGCCGGGACGTGCGTCCCGAAAAAAAGCCCTGCAGTCGAGCCACAGGGCTTCCATGAAAGCGATCCCGCTGCCGCAGATTCGCCATACATCAGACCGTTTCAGGTTT
Organism: Pontiellaceae bacterium; assembly: GCA_016937945.1. Classification (GTDB taxonomy): domain Bacteria; phylum Verrucomicrobiota; class Kiritimatiellia; order Kiritimatiellales; family Pontiellaceae; genus Pontiella. The sequence goes on from JAFGVP010000025.1 coordinate 15,352, forward strand.
ATTTCATGAAACGGCGGCGGGCCGCCAGCATCCCGACTCCGGCGACGCCGATCAGACCCAGCGTGGCCGGTTCCGGGATGACGCTGAGCGTACCGGTTCCCGTATCAAACGAATACTCGGCACTGCCGTTGTCCAGATACCAGGTTCCATCGCCCTGATCTGCAAAACCGGCAACAGTGAATGTCGCACCGTAATAGGTCGAAGCCGCCGCTGTGGTAATGACGTCCCAGCTGTCGCCAATCGTCGTTCCGGCACCGGAAAGATCAAAGACAAAGTCTCCGTCATATGTCGTATGGAACTGAGCAGCTCCGGAAACACTGTTGTTTACACCGCTTGCCCCGATCACGAAGTTCAGGTTGGCATCATCGACCAATCCCAGGCGACCGTTATTCACGATATCCCCCGTGAAGGTATTGGCCGATGAATAGAGCCACAACTTACACAGGCTGTCCGAGTCCGGCGCATCAATCGTAATGATTCCGCTTCCGCTGATATCGGAATAGATATTCACCGGTCCCTGCTTGGCATAGAGCCGTGCTCCCCCAGAGGCAACCGTCATTGATCCGGCAAGATTGAAAATATCACCGGTGCCGTTCGCATGCGAAAGCAATCCACCATCCATGATCAGGTTGCCGACCGTAATGGTTCCCGCACTTCCGGTTCCCTTGAACATAAAGCCGTCGCCATACGCTGTTGTATTGTTAATGGTCAGGGAATCCCCCGCAAAGGTATAGCTGCCACCGTCCGCAGGAGTGCGCAGACGAGTACCATCACCTACCACATAGTCATTTCCAGCTACAGGAGCGGCAGCGCTATCCCATAAACCGGCCGAATTGAATGACGATGTTCCGAAACCGTCGATACCGGTCAGATTCACAGTATCCGCCGAACTCAATGCCGGAACAGCCAACACAGCCATCCCCGCAATCATGGCTTTATATCTTCTCATATTTTCTCCTTTAAATCCTCCGCCGCACTCTGCGGCGGAGGTATATCCCCAACAATCCAGCCCGTTTATTCGCCCTCGATCCGGAAGAATTCCTGATCGTCTCCGCTGGCATCAACCGAGTCGGACGTGGTCGATTCCCCTCCGGAGATGCCGGTCTTGGCAGCTGACCACGCACCGGTCAGGCTGGATTTCTTCATGATGCTGTAGGTTGCACCGCTTTCAGAGGTCCAGAGCAGCTGCACAGTTCCTCCGGAAACCACGATGGACTGGATCACAGGTTCCAGAGTTGCCCCGGTGGAGGCCTCATAACCGATACCGTCGTACCAGACGTTGGACGCATCGCCGACATCGTCGATGTACACATCCAGAATGCCGCCGGAGACCGTCACGGAGCCCAGGCTGACCTGATACATTTTACGGTCAGCAGAGGTCACCACAACCTTGGAGGTAAAAGCACTGGCATTTGCCTGTGAGACCCCCGTACCGGCCACGCCATCGGTGGCAACAGTGTACACCGGAAGACCACCGGCCGGATTATTGGTCAGGGCTGTGCCCAGATAAAAAGGCTGAGCAGCTCCGGACGCCCACCAGAAATAGGCGTATACTTGGTAGGTTCCATCTTCGAGTCCGGTCACACGGGTGCGCAGTTGCGGGGCATCTTCGGCACCTTCACGCCCAGCCTCGAACCAGCTGTTACTGGTGCTCGGACCATTCCCGAACTGGCTTGTGGTACTCCACTCTTCTTCCCACAGGTTATCGCCGCCGCCCGTTGTATTCTGCGGAGGGCTGAATTCCACCCACGAGGAACCATTCCACTCCATGGTGTTGCTGCCGGTTCCGGCCTCGGCATCCACATAAACAACGGTGCCGGCGGTCGTGAAGGACCACTCATTCGTGAACAGCGTTCCGCCCGGAGATCCGGCGACTACCACCTTGGCAGTGTGTACGGTCGACGGTTCAAACGGCGTGACAACCGTGTAGCTGACGGTTGAAACCGGATCGCTGTAGGAGAACGACGGGGAAACGGAAGCACCGTCAATAGTCATGGAAATGCTGCCGGAATCAACCGATCCCGCAATATCATTAAAATAAGCACTGAGGATAGGTGTCGCGCTGACGGCCGTCGCCCCGTCAGCCGGAAGTGTATCGCCAACTTCGATATCCGGAATGCTTGCGCCGCCGGGAATCTCGAGAATCTGTAACCCGCTCAGGATGCCGTCTGCACATACTCCGGTAAATACAATGCGTCCTTCAGCCGTCGGCGTTACGTTCTCGAATATGATGTAGTTTTCACCATACACACAACCTGTATAGTCGTTGGTGGCTGCATTCTGTACATTGGCCTGAACTTCCGTGATCTCGCCGTACGTCACATGCGCGAACCCTTCGATAATGTTGTACTCCACCGTGTTCTGCGTCCATCTCCAGGTGGAATAGACGTAGAGATCGTAGGAATTATCCGGATTGAGACCGCTGAGGGTATTTGTCATGTTCATCGGCGCATTGGCACCGCACCATCCCAGGAACAGATCAGGGAATACGAGCTCGGTATTTTCACCCCAGGCATGGGAACCGCTGGTTTCGTAGTTGATGATGTTATTTCCGTTTGCGTCGTAGATATCGAACTGGTTGTTCGCTCCGCTGACGCCGGCCACGTTATTCCACATGTTGTCGCCCATGGCGGGAGCAACCACAAAAACGCCATCCGCAACCGGGTGCTTCGTGCCGGTGATATTTCCAGCAATATTAATATTCCATAGGGTTTCTGTCGTTGTCGGGTGCACGATAAAGGTCCAGGTATTGGTATAGCTTACCGCGTTGTCCGCGTCATACGTCACCATAACTTCGACCGGGCCGACTGCCAGAGGAGAGGTCGGCGTGTAGCTGACCAGATGTGTTCCGGCGGAAGGAGCACTTACCGTCGGACTGACGCTGGTGCCGGCCACGCTCATGGCAATTGAGCTGGAAATGATTGCGTCATCGCTTCCGTCAACCAGCAGGATGGAAATCTCCGGCTGAGTATCGATCAGCGCCCTTCCGGCCGTGGGAGTCATATCTTCGTAGGTGATCGGAACGATATTGCCGCTGACGGAAAGCAGGGTGCAGGTCTCTTCATAGAATTTGTATTTTCCACTGACACCATCCAGATACCATGTTCCGTCGCCGTTATCGAGAAATCCTTCGATCACGAAGTTGGTTCCATAGGTTACGCCGGCCGTTGCAACGACCCAGCTGTCGCCGATTATTGTGCTGGCTCCGCTCAGATCAAACTCAAAGGATCCGTTGAAAACGGCACCCGAGCCGGTGATCGCATTGTTCACCCCATTGGCACCGATCGTGAAAATACACAGACTATTGGTAGAGAAAGTCTTGGTCCCTTCCGAAACAATAATATCCCCGGTCATCGCACAGGTTCCATTCAGGGTAATACCGTACCCGCCGCTCAGAGTCAGGTCGCCGGCGCCCGCCAAATCGGAATTAATGATGTAGGCATTCTGGTCGGACTGGATGGTCCCCGTATCCGTGACGGTTATATTGCCTTCAAGAATCAAGGTATCGGTGCAGCCCGCACCGCTACGGATCAAGCCGCCACCCGAAAGAATCAGGTCGTCCACCACGTTGGTACTGGTTCCCCAGCCTTTGAAAATTATACCGCCGCCGGTACCGATGGTCAGGGAGTCCCCATAAAATACATGATTGGAATTTCCCACCGCCGGCGTTCGCAGCCATTGCAGATTGACTGTATAATCGTTTCCGGTACTCGGCGCGGCCGCATCGGACCAGTTGCCTGCCGAATTGAATGACGATGTTCCGACAGCGTCGCCGACTGTCAGTGTTACCGTTGCAGCCTGCGTTCCGGCCACAAAACCAACAAGAGCAGCCGCAAGACCGACAACCCTCATATTTCTTCTCATCTGTAGTTTTTTCACCGATTCCTCCACGGTTTATCTGCGTTGGAATCCATCAGCCATCCAGCCGAAGATTCCTTTGAACCAACACTACAGACACGCAATCCCCAGCCGTTAAATCGGAGAAAAGCATGTCCTTGATTGTTACCTGTATTTCGCCGCCTCCTGCCGCCGTCCATCGTTCGAGATGGAACAGCCGCTCATCGGCTTCATTAGGTACCCGCGGAATGGAATCTGTTTTTCTGTCATCTTTTTTAAAAAAAAAGCAGACGGGGCTCCATTGCAGAGAAAACAGTTTATTTGGAGCCTATTTTCGGGATTTTCCGACGGCATACAGGCGCGGCCGCAAGCGACGGATCCCGCCAGAATCATTTATTCGGCGGGATCGGATGTGGCCGATTCAAGCAACGCCCGGGCCTCACGCATGTGGACCCGGACATAGGCCTGGTCAAACCAGAAGCCCATCCATACGTCGGAGGATGAAACTTCTTCATTGAAGAATCGGATCATGCCGGACTCTGCGGCATCGAAGTCGGACCGGGCTGCTTCCAGTTGTCCGAGCTGGCTGAGCGCAGCGGATTGAACAAACAAAACACTCAAGGCCCGGGTCGGAAAGTGACTGCTTTCCAGATCGGAATCAGCGAGCCTGCACCATTCAAGACACCGTTCAAAATCGCCGGTTCGATAGTACCAAAGCGTAAGGGCATACGCCTGCCACCCCTTTACCGACTGATCCGTGTTTGCATTCTGAAACGACAACTCGGTAAGTTTCGCATACGGATTCAGCGCATGGAGCAGTTCCTCTTTGACTGGAACCAGCAGGCACTCGCGCAGAACACGTTGCGCGATGATCGGATCTTCGGTTCCGGCATAGCGACTGACCAATGATTCACGGAATCGCTCATAATCATCAACATATCCCTGTTCGGCGAGAACGGCGGCAGAGCGGCTGTCGTCCATTGTGCTGTCTGTTCCTTCAAACTCATTGATCCGCAGCAGCACACCAAACCGGGATCGCGCCTTTTCCCATCGGCCATGCAGCGCATGCCAATCGCCGATATCGCGATACATCGAGGCATTTCCCGGCGAAGCCGAGGGATGCTTGATTCCATCCAGCAGGGCGTCGGCCGCCTCCATGTCGCCGCGGCGAAACAATACCAGCGCCTTGGCCAGGTTTTCTGATTCCTGCTGGATGGCCCCTTTTTCCTGCTCGGCCTGAAGAGCCCGCTGACGCGATACCCGCTCCTTAACAAGCAGCCAGGTGGAAACACTTGAATTGATGATGAGCACGACAATTACAACGGTAACCGAGGCAAACATGACCTTATTGCGCCGGACCAGTTTTTTCATCCGGTACAGCCGGCTCGGCGGGCGGGCGATGACCGGTTCATGGTCGAGATAACGCTGTAGATCCTCGGCCAGGCCACCGGCGGACTGATAGCGGTTATCCCGCTCTTTATCCATGGCTTTCATGACGATCCAGTCGAGATCGCCTTCAAGGAGTGACATCAGATGCGGCGGATGAATACGACGGTTATCGGCGGTTTTAGCCTGCTCTTCCGATGACAGGCCGGCCAGTTTGACTGACGGGCGGGCCGGCTCACGTTCCCGAATGGTCCGGCGCATCTCTTCGAGTCCGGATTGGATCAGTTTTTTCTGATCAAACGGCGTTTTTCCCGCCAGCAGTTCGTACAGCAGGACGCCCAGACTGTAGATATCGCTGCGCACATCAATATCCATTTCCGCCAGATTGGCCTGTTCGGGACTCATGTAGGCCGGCGTCCCGATAAAGGGTTGGAAAACGGTAAATTCCGTATGATCCACGGTCAGTTCATCTCCGGTGGCTTTGGCAATCCCAAAGTCAATAACCTTGGGAACCACTAATCCCTCCACCTTTTCAATAAGGATGTTTGAGGGCTTGATATCACGATGAATGATTCCCTTCTGATGTGCGTGCTGAATCGCATAACAGATCTGCATGAACAGCTCCAGCCGGGCCCGGATATCGAGTCGGTTATCTTCGCAATAGGTCGTGACCGGAATTCCGTGCACCAGTTCCATGACAAAAAACGGCCGCCCCTCTTCCGTCTCGCCCGCATTCAGCACATGGGCAATATTCGGGTGTTCCATCATGGCGAGCGCCTGACGCTCAGCTTCGAAACGTGCAATCACGCTTTTGGTATCCATGCCCAGCTTGATAATCTTCAGAGCCACCTGCCGTCGAACCGGTTTATCCTGCTGGGCCAGATAGACGCTGCCGCCCCCCCCTTCGCCGATCTTCTTCAGCAGGCGATACATGCCGATCATCTTACCGACTTCTCCGTCGTCCGCCGCACGACGTCCGTTATTTTCGGAGATGCCGGGCCGCGTGGCCAGCGTCTCGGTCAGTTCCACGACGGAAAACGAAGTTGGCTGAATTGAATCAAAGAGTCGGGTGCTGTCTTCAAAGGATGCGAGCATGTGCCGCACCTGCCGAAGCAGATCGGAATCTCCGGTGCACTGCTCCTCCACGAACGTCTTGCGATCCTCGTCCGACTCGATCTCGAGAGCGGTGCAGAAGATCTCTTCCGCGCGTTCTATGAAATCATTCGTCATTAAAATACATCCAACCGCCGGGACTCAGGGATGCTGCGACTGTATGGCATCATGAAGCCATACCCGGGCACACGCCCAATGCCGGTTTACCGTACTTTCACTGATTCCCATGGTTTCGGCTGCTTCACCACTGGTCATCCCTCCGAAAAATTTCAGGACCACGACCTTGGCCCGGTCCGGATTTATCTGCTCGAGCCGTTCCAGCGCCTCGTCCACCAGCAGAATCGCCTCCTCCTTTTCAAAGCTGGCCAGTTCTACATCGTCGACACACAGCCGTTTCTGGCCACCGCCCCTTTTTCGAGCCCCCTTGCTACGGGCATGATCCACGAGAATTCGGCGCATTTCGGACGCGGCTGCCGAGAAGAAATAGGCCCGGTTCTGCCACGTACGATCGCCTTCCGCAACCAGCCGCAACCACGCCTCGTGCACCAGCGCCGTGGCCTGCAGCGTATGATCGCCGCGTTCGCGCGACATGTGCAGTTGGGCGAGCCGGCGCAGCTCGTCGTAGATTAACGGCATCAGCTCGCCGGACTGCGAGGAATCGCCATTAATCGCAGAATGCAGGACTGTAGTAAAATCGTTCACGATGGCCCTGAATATAAAGCGACGACACACGGATGCAACGTGAAACCCAACAAACACGTCCTTTCCAAGACCCTTACTTTCTTCCGCGAAAATCATCAGCATTCTCATAAATACGACATCATACCGTCCTGTTTTCATACATACTCCTGTATAATTTTGCGCTTTGCGGGGAATATCCCCACAAATTTCACGACTCGACTAGTGCACTTAACCAAGGAGGCACTATGCGGGCTGTACAGAAGTTTGTATGGGTTTTTGGAATCACGGGCATCTACCTGGGACTTCCGTTGGCGGGTCAGGCGGCATTTCAGGGAAGTATCCTGGTTTATGCACGATCAAGCACGAACGGACAGGCCCCTCCACCCCTCACCTCGGCTCTCCTCAACGGAGGTAACAGCCGAGGCTTCGGGACCAACGATCTTGTTACGTATACGGGCTCATTCGAAACCGGTCTTTATGCGGTAGAGGTCTCTTCCGTCGCTGAGGGCTATGTGCTGCGACAGAGTACGACCGACCCGAACGCATTGAACGATCCCTACTCCGCATTTGGCAATCCGCGCTATGTTGCGATGTCGGAAGGGACAAACGCAACCTTCGTCAGCTTCCAGTTTGACCCGGTTATTACGGCTGCGGCCGGGGTTCGTGATGCATGGACCATGCAGAAGCTGGAGCATGCGGCGGTTGCGTTCGAATATCGCACCACCGGAGGAGCAACGGTGGCGGTCGGCAAATACCCGTGGTCGGCAGAATATGCCACCAACTGGACAACGGATGTGACGGGACGTTTCCCCGCTAACACGATTCTTTATCTTGCGGACTACGACCTGACCGTCAGTAAAAGCGGATACCTTCCATACAATGAGATAAATATTATCACAAATGCGGCGCCGGGAGATGCCTATAATCTGGGCACTGTTTTTCTGGAACCGGAAGACAGCAATACAAACCGGATCGCCGATGCATGGGAGGTCCTCTATTTCGGCACCGGCAGTTCGGTCAGCACCAATGCAGACCCGGATGGAGACGGCATGGACAACCGAAGTGAATATGTGGCCGGTACGGATCCGACCAATGCGCTGAGCTGCCTGCAGGTGGAATCATCGGTCATTTCCAATGGCTTTTTTGAGTTGCGCTGGAATGTGGAGCCGGACCATACCTACATTGTCTGCGGCACCACTAATCTATGCGCTGACAGCTGGGTCCAGATTGGAGGTCCGTGGGAGGCGGCGCCGGACCAATACGAAATGGTATGGGTTGAGACCAATACGGATCTGAGCTGGAACAATCTCTACCGCGTTGAAGTCGTTTCCAGCTGGTGGCTGGGCACCAACCAGACGCTGATCAACACCAATCGTCCGGCACCACCTTCCGGCGGGGGAGGCGTTTATACAAACGGTCCGCCTATTCCCGGTTTGTAATCTGATTCTCGCCAGAAACCGGCCTTGTGGGGAAACTCTCCACAAGGTCCGATATTCACAATCTAATATTTTTTACTAGAGTACCTCCATCAGTTAACCTTTCGGCTGCGCATGAAACCATACACCATACAAAACACTTCCTTGATGAAGAGAATCAGCAGAAATAACCCGGATTAATGGTTGCGCTATGAGTTTTCACCAACCCACTCTATTCAGCTTTCCGTGTGTTCGACACATGCTTTCAACCAGCCTGCAGATGGCTCTGGAGCAGATGTCTGAAGAGGATATTCTCGAACACCAGAAGCGACAGACGGTCTTGTTTGATCGGGCGGAGCTCGCTCAGATCCACCACCTGCGTAAAAATCCTCCGGCGGCCATGATTCCGGTAGGATTGCTTGAAGCACCCCGGAATCCGGACCGTCAGATCGGGGCCATTGCCGAGATCCAGATCGACTGGGCCATTGAACCCGCGACGCCCCGGCTGAGTATCCCGCTGCCTTTGCTGATGCAGGCCACCGCAAAAAATCCGCCGGACCGGCTGCATCGCAGGCAGGGGCGACTGAAGGAGTATGCTGTGATCCGCTTGACTCATCTGCTGCTGAAATCCCGTTTGTTTCTGCAGCACCTCACGATCGAACGCCACGTGGATAAGCGATCCCTCGATGTGTTATTCCGCATCGAACTCCATTCCGAAGAAACGGCGTAGCTGCAGAGAGAAAAAATCAGAAGTGCCGGATTGCAGAGACAAAAAGCTGGTGCTTATAGGTATCGGAATAGACTGCTTTTTCCGGTAGCAGCGATCCCATCACATCGTTGCCCTGCTCAAAGATGTAGGCAATATCCAGAACGGTTTTCCCCATCGCCTGCCCGAGCGAAATCCCGGAACCGAGACTGAAGCCCCAGTATTCATCGGGCTGACCGTCCGCCGGTCGCTGCTCCCAGAAAAGGCCTCCCCTTAGCGGGATTTCCGTCTGGGAAAAAACACACAGATACTCTCCACCGAGCCGGACCGACCAGCAATCGTCAAGGGCGGATGATGCGTGTGGTTCCCCGTTGACCGGATTGATCCTTGCCTCCCCTTCCGCCTGATAACTGAATTGCGACCAGCAGGTCTGGCTGATATCCATGGAGGTGTAGAACCGGTCGGTCCACCGCAGCAGCGCCCCGACCGACCAGTAGAGCGGGAAAGTATACTCCACATCACGTTTCTGCGTTTCGGAAAAGGTTGAACTGGCCACCTCAACAAGATTGCTGTCAAAGGTCGATACCCGATGATCAATGCGCTTGGTCTGGCGACCGTAACCCGTCCATGGAAGATCCAGTGCGGCCCCGACCGTCAGCTTTTCACTGGCGGTCCAGAGCGCACCCAGCGTGGCATTCACTCCGTAAAAATCCTCGGTGCTGTTCAGCTCCCGATAACGCCCCTCCACGGAATAGGCATCGGTCTGGACATTGGTTTCCACCGTCGTGAAGGCATAGGATTCGGATCCAGTGAAAGAATTGGTTCTCGGATCAAACGGAGGTCCATCGTAATACACGCCGGACCAGTTGAGATCAACCGTGGTGTCGTATGTGTCGGTGATGGTCGCGAAACTGTCCGAGGTGCCGGCATAATCTGCCGTCATGGAAGAACGGATCGGATTCCCCCGACTCGCCCCGTCTGTATAAATGTTAACGGAAACCCCGAGAGAAAAACGGGGGGAAACGTCCATCGCAAACGACGGCGAAAACGCATCAATCGTTCCGCTCTGCCGAAAATCAATCCCGGAGAGCAGCGCAGAGGTGAGCAACTGATCGATCTCCGTGCTTATGTCTGTTGATACCGCCTGCACAAGCGTACCCGTCTGAAAAGGATCTCCGAACGGTCGTTCATCTACATCGGTGACGGTCGCATTGGTCACACTGCTGAGCGACTGCTGGTTGTTCCCGTTGAAGAGCGCGGAAAACTCCATGGTAAAGTCGTAGGCTTCCTGATAGTTGAACGAAAAGACCGCATTCCGTTCGCCGATAATAAAAGGATACACGCCGCTGAGATAGTTGAGCTCCCGGCTGAAATACCGATCCTCCCCGGTCGCGAGATGATCGGTCCTTGAATCGTGCAGATCCTCCCGGGCCGAAAAGCGGTAAACCGCCGATATTTCGGGTGACTCCAATTGGACCAATCCGGCAGGATTCCATGATGCCGCGGTGGCATCGTCGGCCACGGCGGTAAAAGCGCCCGCCTGCCCCAGTGCACGCGCACCGGACCCGACGGGAAGCGGTGCCGCAAAAATCGTCGGCGGGCGGAATCCAGCGTTCTGCGGCGGTTCAGGATCTGCGAGATCGGCATCGGCAATATCGATCACAACCTCCCCAACCGGCGTCAGGAGGGTAACGGAGACCGCCATGCTCATTCCCGGCAAGCCGAGAATGAACGACATCAGCAACATTTTGACAAAAACACGCCTCACAATGCGCGGAGTTGTATCACAGGAAGAGCCAACAGCTAACGCATTAAATTAATTAAAGTCGGCATCGATGTGGGGATTTCCCCCACATTATCTCCAGTAAAAACTACTATACATTACCGCTGCAATTGTCATTCTTGGCAACAGGATGACCCGGATAGCGATTCGAAGGATTTCTCTCAGGACAGGCGCTTCGCAAGTGTAGGCACTCATGGAACGTAAACTTTCAGCTTCAGATAAAAAACTGATTCAGATCAGTCGCAAAGACCGTGCAGACAGCTGGTCCGTACTGCATGCGCAGTTTGATCCGCTCATCGAATCCATCGTGCGCTGGCCGAAATGGAACTTTACCGAGGACGAACAGAGGGATGTCAGCCAGAACATTCACGTTCAGCTTCAGTCTGCCCTGCCGAAATTCCGTGAGCAGTGCTCGTTGAAGTGGTTTGTAAAACGCATTGCCATGAACCAGTGCATTGACGAAATCCGGCGGCAGAAAAAGTGGCGGACCTTTATGACGCCTCTCACCCAGCAGAAAACCGACGGAACGTGGAATGAGATGGAGCTGGCTAATTTTGCGGCACCGGACCCGTCCGATGAAGCCGAACAGAATGAACGCCGGCAGTGCCTGTACACCGCGCTCAGCCAGCTGCATGATACCTGCAGGCAAAGCATCAGCATGCATTACCTGAAACATATGTCATACAAGGATATGGCCGCACAGCTCGGCATTTCCGTGAACACCGTGGGAAGCCGGCTTAATAAATGCCTCGATAAACTCCAGAAGGAGATGAGAAAACAGCCGCTGTTTGAAAGGACCGAACGATGAAGGATGTAAAGGATATGGTTTGGGCCTACCTGCACGATGAACTTTCGGCAGCAGATCAGCACCGTTTTGAAGAGGCTCTCTCAACCGACGAAACGTTGCGCAGTTTACTGAATGAATGCCGGACAACGCATGATGAGATCACACAGCTGGCCGATGAACAACTGACCGATCAGCTTCTCGCCGAATGGGAATCCGAACACCCCGAATTCGCTGAAAAGAGAGAAGCTCCCCCGAAGGGCCGGATCATCCGGTTCACCCTGCCGTTGGCCGCCGCTGCTGCGGCTGCGGTAATCATGCTTCAGCTTCTTCCCCTTCAGCAGGAACCGATTCACTGGCAGCGCACGGCATACGGCTCTGCCCCGCAGTTGCGAGGGGAACTGGGCGCCGACCTGATGTACAGCCGTTCCGAGCTGAGACAAATCGATCACGAACTGCGCAAGGCCATCAACGACGAACTCCGTTCTCGGCCGGAACCGGAACCGTGGTCGCTTCAGATCCGCCTGCAGGAACTGGCTGATGGCTATATTGCGATCGAAGTCAGCGGATCTCCGAAAGAGAATCCCGAAGCACTGAAGATATGGCAGGCCACCTTTCAAGGACTCCGGGAATTCCAGACAAACCTCCCGGAATTTTCCGAAAGGATCGTGACTGATCTCGTGGCACGGGATATTCCATGAAGACACGTCGACGAGTCGACCTGAGCTGGTTGCTGTTCATACTGCCTTTTATTGCCGCCGGCTGTGCGTCCATCAAAGGAGGCCGGTCGGACGACCCGCATCTTATAACCCATCATACCTGGTGGAACTATTATCTGCGCGGACGGCTATATCTGCAGGAAGCGGAATACGCCAAGGCACAGAACGACTTTGAAACCGCGCTGGGCCGTATTCCAGGAGCGCGCTATCCCTATGAATTGGATCGCTGGCGGGTTCGTACATACGGCATGCATATGCTGGAGGGCTATTTCCCCCATCGCGAACTCGGCATCAGTCTCTTTTACCAGCAGCAGTATGAGGAATCGCTGAAGCTGATCGAAACCTCCCTGAGCATGGAACCTTCGGCCCGCGCCCGGTTTTACATCAACCGCATTCATGAACAGCTGGCCCGCGATGCCGCACCGCCGCCTTCAATTCAAATTGATGCCCTGCCCAGATGGATCAACCGCCGCACGCTGGCGCTGCTGGGCACAGCCACGGCCTCGAACCGCGTAGCTGCAGTATCGATCAACGGCGAACCGGAATTCATTGAATTGGCCCGCAACACCATATCCTTCGGGAGGGAACTGATCCTTAAAGAGGGCGAAAACCGCGTTCAGGTGATAGCAAAAGATTTAAACGGGAAACAGACCGCCACAAATTTAACTGTCATGGCCGACTGGATGCCTCCGCAGATCTCGTTGCGCCGCAACGGTTCGGATATCGCTTTCGATTGTTCCGATGCGCTAGGACTGCGGCAGCTCAACATCAACGGTCAATTCATCGAACTCAGCGGAACAGAATACACGCAGAACATCCCCGTTCAGACCGATGAACCGCTGCGGCTGGAAGTTTCCGACCTTGCCGGCAACACGACCGCGTGGACTCTCTCTGAAAAGGAATTGCGGCATCTGACTCAAAGCGGTGCCGCCGGACCGCCCAGCATTGATCTCCATAATGCCGGCACAACCATTACGCAGTTTGTTCCGGAATATGAGCTCGATATCCGGGCCGCCGATGATACGGCGCTGCGATCGGTCGAATTCAACGGGACCGATCTGCTGGCTTCGGCATCGCCTCTTTTCCGCTCGCTGTACCGGATTCCGCTGGCTGAGGGTACCAACCGGCTGGAGGTTGCCGCGGAGGACTTTGACGGCAACCGTACCGAAAAAACAATGACCGTGATTTATCGGGAACCTGCCTATCTGGACAGCATTTACCGCCTTGCAGCCATGCTCTCGCCCCTGACCGGCGAAATTTCATCGCCCGCCCAGGCCCGGCGTATCGACAGCATTATCGGACAGAAACTCACCACGCCGCCGGTGCGGTTTTACCTGATTGCCGGTAGCGAGGAACTCTCCCGGCTGCAGCAGGAGCAGATGATTTCCGAAAGCACCTTTGCGGATCCGCGCGCCATGCTCAGAAAGGGCCGGGATCTTGATGCCGACCTTGTTTTCATCAACCGGATTCTGTCGGAAGCGCCGGGGCAGACGGTTTATACGCAGGTGCTGGATGCGCACTCCGGCGATCAGCTCTTCATCGAAGATATCTATGTGGAGGATCCGGCGGAAGTGCCGGCGCAGCTCGACGGGCTCGTCATGAAAATCGAACAGCGATTCCCGCTCATCGAGGGGCGTATCCAAAAGCAGCACGACGGATTAGCCATCAATGCCGGCGAGGCCCAGGGGGTCCAGAACGGACTGCGACTGCTGGTGATCCGATCCGAGGGAACCTTTGCACAGGGCCGAATCCTGAAACACGAAAACCGTCCGGTGGAAGTTGTTGTTTCCGAGGTTGAAAGAGAAAGCGCGCAGATTATAATGCCGCGCGGACAATTCGGAGAATCCGCGTTACCGGGAGACTATGTTTTTTCGAGATGAAAACCTGCGTACAGAAGATCCTGTTCGGAACGATACTGCTGCTGATCGCGGCATGTGGTCGGCAGGCTGTGCATACGGTTTCCGATCTTCCGACTCCCGGCGAAAGCCGACCGCTGAATTATCATGCACTCGTCATTGGAATCAGCGACTATTCCGCCACGGGCTGGCCGAATCTGGGAACCGCCGGCGATGACGCCGTTGCAATGGGAAAGATTCTTCACGAACAGTATGGATTTGACGTGGTTGAACTGACGGAATCGCAGGCCACCCGAGGGAGCATCCTTCGCGCGCTCGACCAGATGATGCAGCTGGGCGAAGACGATGCGTTGCTGATCTATTTCGCAGGACACGGCTACTATGACAAACAGATGAACGAAGGATACTGGATTCCTTACGGCGCGCACCGCATGCGGGAAGAATTGCCGGCTAAGGAGGACTGGCTCTGGACCAGCAGCATCAACCGGGTGGTAACCGCCCTGCCCGCTCGGCATGTTCTTCTGATGGCCGATACCTGCTATGGCGGTGCCCTGTTCCGGGGAGAGCACGAACCGGAAAAAACCAGCACATGGTATCGGCGCGCCATGCAGGTCCCATCCCGTTTTGTCATCACCAGCGGAAACCTCGAACCCGTGCTCGACAGCGGAATCCGGCACAGCATCTTTGCACAGGAAATTCTGAACTACCTCCAATACACCGATAACGAAGTGTTTTCCGCATCAGATATTGCCATCGCCATTCGGTCACGGGTCAGCGAACTTACCGGACAGCTCGTCCGCATGGGTCCGCTGGTGTCTCCGGCAAATGCCGGGGGAGAGTTTATCTTCATGCGGAATCATGCCGGAGTGATTGCTCCCGCGCCGGAGGAGATCGTACCGGCCGAGGATGACCTGATTGAAACCGGCGGAATGCGCGGAAGCCTCGACCAACTGGTGGATCGCATGGGCCGTTTTTCAAGCCCCGGGTCCGGCGCATCGGTCCGGCCGCGCGTATTGGCCTGCATGGGTCCGGATGGAGACGATCCCAACGAAGTGTCCATCGTACGTAGCCGCCTCGTGGAAAACTTGAACAAGGCCGGCGGATATATTCTGGTTGAGCGGGATGATCTCGATACCCTGCTGAACGAAATAAAACTCGGTCGTTCCGAGCTGGCCGACAGCCGCGCGGCCACGGAGATCGGAAAACTGCTGCCGGCAAGTCTGATCCTGTTTGGCGAAATTATTCCGATCGGCGATCGGCAGGAGATCCACATCCGGATTGTCGATACCGAAACTTCGCGCGTACTCAGCTCATCCTCAGCATCCTACGGAGCCTACGATGAACTCGACTCCGCCTGCCGCCGACTGGCAGACCGGGTCATGGAAACCATGAACGAAGCGCGTCCTCTGCTTCTCTATGCCCAATGCACCGATAAAGGAACCCTGCTTGCAAACTGGGGACGGTATCACGGCGCGCGCATCGGCGAAACCTTTGAGATCATAACCCGCGTGGCAGCCGGTACGGTGTCGCAGAAAGACATTCCCCTAGGAACGGCAACGATCCTTCTGATGGACGAGGAAAAAGCCGAACTTCAGCCGGATTGGGATGATTCAAGCCTTGGCCGGGCCACCACTAACCTGTGGCTGAAAGCAGTTCTCTGACGACGTCGTCATCGGCACCCGAAAGGCCCCGGCGGGCGGCGCTCCGCATAAAATTAATCGCAGCATACTGCAGATCCGCTCCCGATTTCAGCCCCATCTTGCTCCGAATCCGTTCCCGATAGCTCTCAACGGTTTTAATGCTCAAGTTCATCTTTTCCGCAACACGCTTGGGAACATATCCGCAGCCGATCAGGAAAAAAACTTCAGATTCACGGACTGAGAGCGCCAGTAGCAAGTGATTCGGTATACTCTCTTTCAGCTTTGCTTTGGAAAGCGCGCTGAGAAAGGGCGTTCCACGGCCGGCGGTCCGAATGGCCTGGATCAGATCATTCAGAGAATCCTCAACTGAAACATATCCGTCAGCGCCGGACCGCAATGCCTGTTCAATGTAGGTATTCTCAAATTCAGAATCGCACGTCAGGGCAATCACCGACAATCCGGCATTGCTTCGCTTCAGATTTCGGATTGAGGATAACCCCGCACTGCACTTAAGCGAAATATTCATCACGAGAACCTGGGGTTTATACAGGTCAATCTGAGCAGAGGCGTCCTCCACGGTAGACGCCACGGAACACACCTCGATCCATGGCTCCCTCCGAAGCCGGTCAATCAGCGCCTCGCGCAATAAACAATGCCCCTGAGAAACAACAACCCGAATCCGTTCGTGCTGCATAATACTACCCTCCTGTTGAGATTCATCACTCCTGATTTTCTCTTCAGTCGGATACCCGCGGGGAATCTTCCCCTAAAAATGCAGAAAAATTCCCCACACGGGAAATCGAAGCATAAGCAGACAGAAACAGCATAAAGAAATGTGCAGCAACCGGACAGGCGGGGTCCCTGCCATGCGTATGGAGCAAAGAATTCAGACATCTGAAATCTCCGCCATTGATCACACATTAAGCTTCCCGGAGCCGTTTTTCCCGATACGTTCAAATCGCATCCTGCTTTGCCCGACGCCGGACCGGGTGGAGGGACGAAATGGAATCAGAGAGAAATGCATTCGGAAAAGCGATTGGATTCCCGGAAGCAGACACATTGATCATGCGCATCCAGCAAGGAGGATAACTCTTCCTGAGACAATTCGTGAAAGGTCCATCGTTCGATCGCATGGAGATCATTCGACCTGAGCCTGCCCAGAGGACAGTGAGGTAACGAGTCCTCAAAGGGACACTCAACAAGAATCCCGAACAACCTTGCCTTTCTGACGAACTCATCCATAAAACTCACCCCGTTAAAATAAAGCGCCCGAAACATGTAGCAAATAACATACCACAAATGATTGATAATCATAATGCGCCCATTATATCTCTGAAAAAGTCATTTTATTTATACACGCGATGGATCTGCGAAAACAGGAAACCGGTGCGGATTCTCATTTTTCAGTCTCCGGCCCCGATTTATCTCTCACTTCATCCGTCGAAAATCATCAATACTGACGATACCGCTTCTCCCCCGCCTATTCTAAATTGCCTACTCGTGGAAAAAGGAAAGTCCATTTTCCATGGACTCCATGGCAAACACGGGAAACGGAAAAAGGAGAGCGAGCAAAGTGAAAAAAATATTATATCTTGTAGCCGGGCTGCTGCTTGCAGGAGCGGCGACAGCCGAGATCTCGGTGGTGAACTCCGAAGGTACCAACATAGTATCGGGAACATTCGCCTACGACTATACGATGCGTGAAATTGACAGCGTACTGGTTGTCGCGACCTACCGCGATTCCGGCGGACAGCCCTTCGCAAACATTACATTTGACGGGATCGAGGCAGATGGTTCCAACTATGAAGGCAGTCGCAGAACATCCATGTTCTACTGCCTGAATCCCGGCAATGGTACCGTCAGAATACAAGGCGAGTTGGTTGCTGCCAGTTCCGGCATGTACGTATGGGAGCTCTCAGGCGTTAATAAATCCGCAGCGGTCGTATCTGTAATGAGTGAAAAGAACGACTACAGCCCGGGCAGCCTCACCATTGAAACACTGGCCGATTATTCCTTCATCGTAGATGCCATGGGGTGGAATCCCATCAATGGTGACAGCGCGAACATCCTTACAGTGACGCCGGATGCCGACTCCATCCTTCCCGGAACCAATTTCACGTACGGGATCAACCTTGGCGGAGGCGGCTGCCTGGCGGGAGGTTCCGGACCGACCACGACCTCTGGCAGTTATAATCTGGGATGGAATGTTTCCCAGAGTCAGGGAAGCATGGACGACTTCAACGAGCTGGCATTTGCGTTTGCACCTTCCGGCGAGATTGTCCTGCCGAACATGAGCGACCAATATCCGGCCCCCAACAGTTATGTGGTCAATCCGCTCGATTTTCCGGTATCAATCGGCGGAGTGATAACGGACTCGGCAGACGTAAATGTGAATCCTGAGAGCATTGAACTTTATTTGAACGGGAGTGCAGATGTGCTCGCCGCCGGCGATGTAAGCCAGATCCTGACGACGCCGGCGACAACCACGGTAAGCTATGCGGCCACCACCCTGCCGGATGGAACAAACACCGTCGAGCTGGTCTATTCAACCGTTAACTTTCCCTCCGTCATGACCACCAGCTCGTGGTCTTTCGTGGTCTATTCCCAGGGAGAGCCCGGCAGCCGCGTCTATGTGGATGCCGATCCCACAAATACGTTGGCATGGAATGGCACCGAGTATGCCGATTGGAGCGCAACCGGAGGCACGAACTGGACCAGCCGCGCAGATGCAGGAAACGCCGGAGAAAGCTATCAGTCCGACTATTCTGCCGACTCGGTCCGGCTTAAGACATCGATAACCGATCTCCCGGAAGGCCTCTACAAGGTTTATGCCTATTTCTGGGCGGCAGGTTCCGGCGCCAACTGGCGAATGGAAGCGGCACTGGAAGACAATACGGCGGGTGAACTCCCGCTCTACTACCAGTCGGACTATCCCGCAAAAACGAATCTCTATGTGCATTATGAGGATGCGCTCGATGCTCTTCCATGGGGAAACTTTGCATATCCGACACCCAATCCATATATGACCACCAATCTGCTGTCCAACCCGTTTGGAAGCGATGCGCTCCGACTCGCGAAAAATGACCTGCGGCTGGTGGAAATCTATCTGGGCGTAGTTTCCGGCTCAGAGATTTCCGTGTATGTCGACGACGATCCGGCGGCCAGCAGTCAAACCCAGCGAACCTGGTATGACGGCATTGGATACGAAGCCTTCGAAGCGACGGCGCCCAGCATCATCAATCAATATCCTGCAGAAAACAGCGATATCATCAGTCCCGATGATCTCCCGGTCTCCATCGGGGCGGAAATTGCGGATTCAACCAGTGCCCATGTTAATCCCGCATCCGTACAAATGTACCTGAACGGAGGGGAAAATGTGCTGATGAGCGGCGAAGTGACCCAAAGCGGAGTCTCCCTTAAAACCACAGTGATTGACCACACCGCATCCACACTGGAGGAAGGAACGAATACCGTGGAACTGGTGTATGCAACGCTTGAATATCCAACCCTCTTCACCACGATCACCTGGTCATTCGTGGTTCATTCCCGAGGTGAACCCGGAAACATTGTGTATGTCGATGCGAGCCCGGAAAACACCTTGTCATGGAATGGAACTATGTATGGAGTCTGGAGCCCGGAAGGCGGCACCAACTGGACCGTTCGCAATGGCTCCGGAATCGGCGGCGTGGTTTACCAGTCCGAGTATTATGGCGACTCGGTCCGGCTGAAGACCACCCTGAGCGGACTGTCGAGCGGCACCTACAACGTCTATGCCTATTTCTGGGCGGCCGGCGGCTCCGCCAACTGGCGTCTGGGGGCATCTCTCGAAGATGTTCCCGGCGGCGAACTGCCCCTGTATCACCAGTCGGATTATCCGGCCAACACGGACCTGCATGTCTATTATGAGGATGGCGTTGGTGCACTTCCATGGGGTAACTTCTCCAATCCGACACCGAATCCGTTTATGAGCACCAACCTGCTGACAAATCCGTTCGGCAGCGATTCAATCATATTGGCCAATAATGATACCCGACTGGTGCAGGTCTATCTGGGCACCGTTTCGGGAGATGAAATTACCGTATACGTGGATGACGATGTAACGGCCAACAGTCAGCTTCACAGAACCTGGTATGAAGGTCTCGGGTATGAACCCGTTGTTTCAACCCTGAATCCCGACATCACCAGCCTGTCGATTTCCGGAGGGCAGGCAACGCTCATCTGGAAATCGGAAGCCGGCGGAATCTATACCATTCAGCACAAATCCACTTTGACCGGCCCATGGGCGGACCTGAAGAGCGGAATCAGCGGCGGAAGCCCGACGACCACGGACTCCGTGGATGTCAGCGGCGGAAGTCAGGAATTCTTCCAGATTAAAGGTAACTAATCAGTAACAGCCGCCCCGGGAGCCATTTCATCGGGAATCGTTCCCGGGGCATAACCTCGAAAGTGGCGTTCAACAACACCGAGAACGCCGGCACCGCCCCCTCGTGCGGCAGGTGCTGCGATGAACCGATCGCAGCCATTTTAGAACAGATCAAAAAACACCTCGGAGAGATTAGAAATGAAAAACAGATTATTATGGTCCTTGTCACTGATGGTTTTCCTGACCGGCCGCACCATGGCCGGAGACATTAAAATCAGCAACCCGGAAAGCATTGATAAATACGGCAAACTCGTTGTCAGAAACCTCATTAACAGGGACTATATGCTCTACCCCAAAGGCGGACTGCACTATCCCGAGGCCTGCGCCGGACTCGGAGCATTCCGCTTTTGCGAGACGATCAATGATCAGTCCGATATTGATCTGCTGGTCAAACGCTATTCCGGCTTTCTGGACGAATCCAGCAAGCTCATCGATCGCGTTCAGCATGTTGACTACAACGTCAAGGGAATCGTCCCGCTACAGGTCTATCTGACGACCGGCGACGAACGCTTCAGGACGGTCGGCCTTTCTTTTGCAGACTCCCAGTGGAACAAAGAAATCGAAGACGGACTGACCAGCCAGACGCGCTGGTGGATTGACGATATGTACATGATCGGCAGCCTCCAGATGCAGGCTTACCGAGCGACCGGTGATCCGGAATATGCCGACCGCGCCGCCCGCCAGATCCACGTCTATATCGACCGTCTTCAGCAGCCGAACGGACTGTTTTTCCATGGACCGAAATTTAAATATCACTGGGGACGGGGTAACGGATGGGTTGCGGCATCCATGGCCGAACTGCTTAAAGACCTCCCGAAGAACAACCCGCATCGCAAGGCCATCGAGAAGAGCTACAAATTGATGATGGCTTCACTGCTTGAATATCAGTCCGAAAACGGCTTATGGCGCCAGCTGATCGATGATCCGTACTCATGGACAGAAACCTCCTGTACCGCCATGTTCGCATACGCCATGGCGATCGGCGTAGAGACCGATGTACTGGATCAAAAAACATATGCACCGGCTGTCGAAAAGGCCTGGCAGGCGCTTTGCGCGCATATCAACCGCGACGGAAACATTCGGGATGTCTGCGAAGGCACCGGCCAGACCGATGACCCGGAATTCTACCTTAACCGCCGGCGCATCACGGGCGACTTCCATGGACAGGCCCCTTTTCTGTGGCTTGCTGCAGAACTTGCACAACAGAACAAGTAAGAAAACAAACACAAAGGAGAAGACGATGAAAAGAGTAAGTTGTTTACTAGTGGTATTAGGGACTGCTCTTGCAGCTAGTACGACGTACGGAACCATGATTGCGACTGAATACTTTAACGATTATGGAACCACGGCAACAAACTTAAACCCGGCCGGCGGGACCGCACTTAGCGGGGGTTCGGGCTGGGATGGTGGATGGGTAGGGCACTCGGATCCACTCAGAGACGAGAAAGCAGAATACGTCCCCGGTGCCGGTCTCTCATGGAATCAGCCCGGGTATTATAACGACCAAAACCAAACGGGTGCGAATGACGGGGCAGCGGTCGCCTATCCAGCAGGAACAGGACTCACGACGCCCTATCGTAATATCACGACCTCAGAAACAACAATCTGGGCCAGCGCTCTGATTTCAATCGATGATACTGCTGATCGTGCAGTTCTCTGGTTGGATTACACCTCCACCGGTGCAAATGATTTTGTGGGGGTGCTGGATGGCAATATCTACATGCGCTACAATAATGTTAACACTACTTCAGCAGGGGCTCCAACAACGGGAACTCACCTGATATTGACTAAATCGGTAATCAATACAAGTGGCAACGACTCGCTTTCCTTTTGGTTCGATCCCGATTTGTCCGGTGGCGAGTCAGGCCTTGGGGCGGCAACCTACGAGGCCTCTAATGCAGATACATTCGGCAATTCATTCAGCGGCATCGGCGTCCTCTTAGCTAACGCTAGCGGCGGATCCGGCAGTAACGAGACCATGGATTCGATCCTGATCGGGACCACCTTTACTGACGTCATTCCTGAACCTGCTGTAGGCACTTTGCTGATCGGCGGTGCGGGATTACTCCTGATCGTCCGGCGCCGGTTCATGCTGTAGCTGAAATAAGGTTCAACTGAATTGTTCACTCACTGAAAAACCTGAAGTCCCTTCATGGGCTTCAGGTTTTTCGTGGAGCCCAATCAAGAATGTACAGAAAAAAACAACCCATTCAAAAAACATTCATTGCCCTCATTGCGGCCATGGCGGTCGGTTATGCATATTCAAATGATAAGCTGGTAAACGAACCTACGATCAAAATCATGACATTTAACATCTGGCGCGACGGCAAAGGCGGAAAACAACCCCTTTCCCAGACCGTCCGGGTAATACAGATGGCGCAGGCGGACATCGTCGGACTGCAGGAAGTCAACGAAAACGCGAAGGCAATCGCAGAGCTGCTCGGCTGGAATTATATACAGCAAACGCGTGACACAGCGATCCTGAGCCGATTCAAAATACTGGAAACTACCGACAACAGGTTAGGCGTTAAGATCCGTTGTGATTCCGGGAAAGTTCTTTATGTGTTCAATGTCCACTTTGCGCATGCTCCCTATCAACCCTATCAACTGTTGAATATTCCATATGCGAACGCCCCGTTCCTGAAGACGGAAGCCGAGGCTGTAGCCGCAGCAAATGACGCCCGTGGGCATGAAGTAACTGGTCTCATCAAAGAGATTGACGATTTAAAAGGTCAGGCCATTCCGGTGATTATAACGGGAGATTTTAATGAGCCTTCCCATCTCGACTGGACTCAGGCTGCAGCAGAGATGGGCAGACATCCCATCAGAGTTCGGTACCCAACGACCTCTGCGCTGGAAAAAGCGAACTTTATTGATACCTATCGGGCCATGTTTCCCGATGAGATCCGGAATCCCGGATTTACGTGGACCCCGCTGACAACCCTTGAAAATACGAACGATCATCACGACCGTATTGATTTTATCTTCTGCAACAACACCGGTTTGAAAATAGCCAATACGATGATCGTAGGAGAGAACAAGGCACATGCGGAGCTTGTCGTTACCCCCTACCCCTCAGATCATCGCGCAATCGTTACAACCTTTATTTTAAGCGAGGACTTCAAAAAATAAATATCGCTCATCTTATGACGATTGATGAGAAAGAATCGAACAGGGAACATCCTCATATTTGCTTTGCGCCGAAAATGGCGTTCCGCCATAGTTGCTGAAATGCATATTCAGATTCGGGACCAATTCTAATCACTAAAGTATATGGCGTTGAAACATCACAGAGCAAGCCATCGGCCATTCATGTCCAAAATATGGACATGGCTCCCGTTTATGATGCTGACTATATGCTGGTGCAATATCACTGAAGCAGAGGAACTGCCGAAAACTGAGACGGTCCAGACCAATACCCGCCCGGTAATTACGCAGGCCATTCACGTTAAAAGCCTGAGTCGGGAGGAGGCAAAAAAAAATCTGCCTGTAAAAATCCGAGGCGTCATTACTGCCCGTCTGGGATACGGCTTCGTCATTCAGGACGAGACGTGGTCAGTGTTCATGCGGCTTAAAAACAACATAATGGATGGAGACCACAGACCGGAAGTCGGCGACTTTGTAGAAATTGAAGGCGTTACGGATGTGGGATATGCCCCCTATATCACGGCCGAGCGAGGGGTCTATCTCGGAGCAGGCATTTTTCCGAAACCGCTGAAACCGTCATGGGATGAACTGTTTAATGGAAGCATGGACACACAGTATGTGGAAATCGAAGGTGTGGTCAGTCGGATTGAACAGGACGGTCTGACCTTGCTGACCCGGGCCGGAAAGATCCGGATTGAGCTGGTCGACGAAAACATGGATAACCGGATTGAGCTGGACGGCGCTCGAATCCGCATCCGTGGCGTATTTAGTCCGGCGCGGGGCGGCGACCTGATGATGGTGCCACGACTACGCCTCAGTACGGCGTCAATTATCGTGGATCAGCCGGCACCGGAGTCACCCTTCGAGATTCCGCTGAAACATGCCGAAGATCTCTTCCTTTTTGACGTTCAGGCCGACCTGCTCCGCCGGGTAAGACTCTCGGGAAAGGTTCTGCAGGAGTGGAACGGCCAGCATTTTCTGCTGGATGAGGACAACGGATTTCGGGCCGAGCTCAAAACTCCAGAAAAGCTGCATCCGGGCGATCTGGTGGAGCTTGTCGGCTTCCCGGATTTCAGCGGATTTTCACCAGTGCTGCTCGACGCGCTTGTCCGGAAAACCGGCACAAGTGCCCTGCCCGCAGCCCAGCCTCTGTCAACAGACAATCCGTTGCTCCGGAATAATGATGCAAAACGGGTTCGGGTCGAATCCGATCTGACCGGAATCAGCGAAGATCGCAACGGTCAGGTACTGGAACTGCGGGCCGGAAACCGATGGTTTATTGCCCGGCTCAAAAGCAGCGATGGTCGGTTAAAAGACATCCTGCCGGGCAGCCGTCTGCTGGTTTCCGGCACCTACATCGGCAAGGGAAGCGGGCGTGATGTTGAATCATTTGAACTGCTGCTGAACTCCCCGGCCGACATCACCGTATTGAAACGCCCATCGTGGTGGACGGCACAGCATGCCCTGAATCTGGCGGGTGCACTGGCGCTGTTTGGTATTGGATCATTGAGCTGGATCATCATGCTCCGCCGGCAGGTGGATACACGGACCCGGCAGCTGGCCGTTGAAATCCATCGAAGAGAACAGACTGAACAACGGCGTGCGCTCGAAGAAGAACGAACCCGCATTGCACAGGATCTGCACGACGACCTGGGTGCCACCCTGACGGAGATCCGGTTTCTGACGGCTGTCGGAAGCGTCGGTACAGATGTAGCGCCGGAGATCCGTGACCAGTTCATGGAAGTATCCGAAAAGTCGCGCCAAATGGTGGCATCGCTGGATGAAATCGTTTGGGCGGTAAACCCGGAAAACGATTCCCTCATGGGACTCGAATCCTATCTGCACCATGTCGTGGATGAGTTTTTCCGCAGGTCGCCGATTCGGTGCAGGCTGGATGTGGATGACGCCCTGCCCGAAATCGCGTTGCATTCCGACGTTCGCCACAACCTGTATCTCGCGGTTCGCGAGGCCCTTAACAATGTGGCCAAGCATTCCTATGCTACGGAGGCCTGGCTGCGAATCCACTGGAAAGCCGGCATACTCTGCATGACGGTGGAAGATAACGGTTGCGGTTTTTGCGCAGAAGAAGAGGAGTCGCCCGGCAATGGATTGCGAAACATGCGACGCCGGCTAGATAAACTTAGCGGCCACTTTGAATGCGAATCCAGCCCGGGAACCGGAACGATCTGCCGCATGAGCGTTCGGCTGGAAAAATCGGAGAGATAGAAATGAACATCGCTATTGTTGAGGATAACCGGGGATTTCGTGAAAAGTTGGAAAGCTTTCTGAATGGAAGCATGGGATTCCGTTGTGTCTGTACCTGCGGAACAGCGGAAGAGGCTTTGGAGATGATTCCAAAGATGCGGCCCGATGTGGTGCTGATGGATCTTCACCTACCGAACATGTCCGGAGAGGAATGCACGCGCCAGCTCAAGGCGCTCTGTCCGAATGTCCAGATTCTGATCCTGACCGTCTATGAAGACAATGACCGTATATTCGGATCATTGAAATCCGGTGCCAGCGGCTATCTGCTCAAGCGCGCCGATCCCGCTGAAATCCTTCAGGCGATCCGGGAGGTCAACGACGGCGGTGCACCGATGAGCAGTCAGATTGCCCGGCGCGTGGTCCAGTCATTCCGCGAGCCCGAAGCCGAAAAAATCGAATCTCTTTCTCAGCGCGAACTCGAAATCCTGCAGGCGCTGTCGAAAGGCTATACCAGCAAGGAAATCAGCACGCATCTTTCGATCAGCGTATCAACGGTCAACACTCACCTGCGGCATATCTACGAGAAACTGCACGTCCGGTCCCGAACCGAAGCGATCCTGAAGTTTCTGCAATAATGATCAAAATTATCGTCCTGTTGTAGCCCATAACTGCGACATTGTAGCACGCTCAGGCCACGGTCGCATGATTGAAATCATCAATTCTGACGATACTGTTCTCTTGCGGAGCGGTTTACCCTGTCGCCAATTAATTTAACCGGAAGCGAGGCAATGGATGGCAGGATCAGGGGCATTGAAGCCAAAGAGAATGAATGGGTTTTATCGAACGCGGATGGCCGTGTTCATGATTCTGACTGGAGCAGCTGGAATCGGCCTGCCGATTTTTGGAACCGCGCAGGAACTACCGCAACCTCACCCGAATCGAGAGATCATTCTGCTACATTCTGCCGCCGGGCATAATGGATCCTTCGACTGGAAAATGAAACAGGCCGGTCAGGTATCGGACTCGGGAGCAACGATCTCGAAGCGTGGCTATACCGCAAGCAGCTGGTCGAGCGCAATTGTTCCGGGAACCGTGCTGAACAGCCTGGTGGCCAATGGCGTATATCCGGAGCCGTATTACGGCGTAAACAATCAGCTCGAACAAAACCTGATTCCAGACATCAGCGACGTCGGTTCGGCGTTTTACACCTATTGGTTCCGCAGCACTTTTACTGTACCGGAATCATTTGCCAACCGACAGGTCTGGCTGCAGTTTGACGGCATTAACTACAAAGCCGAAATCTGGTTGAACGGACAGAAGATCGGCGACATGGCCGGAATGTTTAATCGAGGGCTCTTTGACATCACCAAACAGGCGCAGGTCGGCAAGGGAAACGCTCTGGCGATTCTGGTGCATCCGATTGATCCGCCAAATGGCTTCAGGCAGCGCGTGGATACCAACGGCAATGCACAGAATGAAAACAGGAACGGCGCGGATGGAAAAATCGGCGCCAACGTGACCATGCTGATGACCTGCGGCTGGGATTTTACGTTCAAGGACGGTATCCGGGACCGCAACACCGGAATCTGGAATGATATCAAACTCTTTTCCACCGGGCCGGTGCTGCTGCGCAATGCATTTGTCAAAAGCGAACTGCCCCTGCCGAAGCTGACCTCTTCTAAGGAGACGATTTCGGTGGAAGTCCGCAATGCGACGGACCGGGTTCAGCACGGAATTCTGAGGGCGGTTGTGGAAGAGAATCAGGTGGCCGTTCAGCAGTCGGTTGATCTGCAGCCGAATGAAACGAAGACCGTCACGTTTACGCCGGATACGTTCCATGAGCTGGAGTTCAGGGATCCTGAAATCTGGTGGCCCTTCAACAAGGGCGGGCAACCTCTTTATCATCTGCAGCTGAGCTTTGAGCAGACGGGCGGCGTGTCGGATGAACTGAAGACCCGGTTCGGTATTCGGGATATCCGAAGCGACCGGAATACGCCGGACAAGAGCCGGATGTTCTATGTGAATGGAACACGTTTCTTTGTGAAAGGTTCGAACTGGATCCCCGAGGCGATGTGCCGCACATCGTTTGAACGGACGCGAACCGAGCTGTTGTATACGCGCCAGTCCGGCATCAACTTCCTGCGATTCTGGGGCGGCGGCATTACGGAATCGGACGCGTTTTTTGATCTGTGCGACGAACTGGGCATACTCATCTGGACAGAGTTCTGGCAGAGCGGCGATACGATTATCGCGGAAGATCAGGATCTCTACCGGATGAATGTCACGGATACGGTAAAACGCATCCGCAATCATCCCAGTCTGGCCTACTATGTTTCCGCGAATGAGCGGAATGCCGAGAATATTGTTCCGATTGAGGATCTGATCGACGAGCTCGATGGAACGCGCGGATACCAGCCGGGTTCGGAAACCGATGGCGTGCATGACGGCAGTCCGTATGCGACCTGTAATCCGATGTGGTACTACGAAGATACGGGATCACCGCGCGGAAGTCGCATCAACGGCTTCAATCCGGAATATGGAACGCCCATCCTGCCGACGATCGACGCACTGCGGGAAATGATGGATGAGAAGGATCTGTGGCCGACCAACAAGGACGTTTGGTGGTATCTGGACGGCGACGGTTTTCACGGCATGGTCGATCTGTATGATCAGGCGGTCCGGCAGTATGGACGCAGCGACGGCATCGAGGAATATGTCTGGAAGGGACAAATGTTCGGAGCGCTGGCCTATAAAAGCCTGTGGGAATGCTGGAATGCGCAGCGCTACGATTGCGGCGAGCGGTTCTCCTCCGGTGTGTTGTTCTGGTACCACAACAGTCCGAACCGGCAGACCTGTGCTCGGATGTGGGATTGGTCGATGGAACCGACGGCTGCACTGTTTGCCACGCAGCACGCGCTTGAACCGCAGCATATTCAGTATGACTTCATCAAGAACACCGTCGGTGTGAACAATGAAGCGTTCACGGCGTTCCGCGGTCTGGTTGCAAACCTTCGGATTTATAACATGGACATGACGGAAGTCTATAACGAGAGCCGGACGCTGAACCTGCCGGCTGATGCATTCGTGAAGGATGTGATCAAGGTCAGGCTGCCGAATACCCTCAGCCCGGTTCACTTCCTGAAGCTGCAGCTGAAGGATTCATCCGGCAACGTGCTGTCCGATAACTTTTACTGGCGCTCGGATCGGCCGTACAAACCCGGCCGCACCCTGACCGGTCCGTTGTTTGAAGGCATGTCACCCATTTCGAACCTTCCAAAGGCCGACGTTAAATCGATGGTAAAGCCGTTCTCAGAGGAAAATCAGAACGGGTATGAGGTTACGGTAACCAATCCGTCCTCCGCACTGGCTTTCATGATGTGGATTCGCCTGCAGACGTCCACCGACGGGAAACCGGTCCGTCCGGCCTTCTATGACGACAACTTCTTTTCGCTGCTGCCGGGAGAAACCAAAACCGTTCGGATTACCTATGCGAAGGATATTGAGCCGAATTCCACGCAGATCATCGTCGATGGATGGAATATCAACCGCACGATGTATGTTCAGGGACGAACGGAAGCGCTCCCGGATGTCCGGACCGTCAAACCGGTCAGTCTTGCGCTGAATCGGCCGGCTGTCGCATCAAGCAGTGAAAGCAGTCATCCCGCCGGCAATGTTACCGACCTGAACAGCAGCACCCGCTGGTCGTCGGATCGGAATGATGACCAGTGGATTTATGTCGATCTGGGGAAACGTGAAAAATTCAGTCAGGTCGAATTGGAATGGGAAGCCGCCTTTGCCAAGGAATACAGGATCCAGACATCAAACGATGCACGGACATGGCGGGATGCGGTTCATAAGACGGACGGCGCCGGCGGAAGCGAACTTGTGACGTTCAAGCCGGTGTCTGCCCGATATGTTCGCATGCTCGGAATCCGGCGGGCGACAAAGTATGGCTATTCATTATGGAACATGGCCGTTTATCCCTGAAAAGATTGATTATGGAGAAGAGCGATATGACAAAACGTCCACAATCAATCAGAACGAATCTGATCGGCAGTGCAGTCCTGCTATTTCTCGGAGTCTCAACGGCCGTGGGTCAACAACCGACTGAAGCGCCGAAGCCGAAAAGCTGGATTATCGGACCCTTTATACGACCTGCCGGAATAAATCCGATCATTACGCCGGCGGAAACGACGTTTGACTGCCCCATGACCGATAAAACCATCCCATGGGAAAACGGCGATACATTTAATCCCGCCGCCATTGTAAAGAACGGAAAGGTCTGCATTCTCTACCGGGCCGAAGATCAGTCGGGCAAAGGAATCGGCAAACGTACGTCCCGCATCGGCTTCGCCCAGAGTCTCGATGGACTTCACATCACCAAGCGCTCTTCGGAGCCGGTCCTCTTCCCCGATACGGATGATCAGCAGGAGTTCGAATGGCCCGGAGGATGCGAGGACCCCCGTATTGCTCAGACGGAAGACGGAACCTATGTGGCGCTGTATACCCAGTGGAATAGGAAGACCGCGCGACTGGCCGTGGCACACTCAAAAGATCTGATTCACTGGAAGAAATATGGTCCGGTCTTCAAGACAGCTTACAACGGAAAATTCGCCAACCTGTTCTGTAAATCGGGTTCACTGATCACCACGCTGAAAAACGGGAAGCTGGTGATCAGTAAAGTTGACGGAAAATACTTTATGTACTGGGGAGAACGGCATGTTTATGCCGCCACATCCAACGATCTGATCAACTGGGAACCATTCGTGGATGAACAGGAAAATCTCATTGCGCTGGCCTCTCCGCGCAATGGTTATTTTGACAGCGACCTGACGGAATGCGGTCCCCCGGCGGTATTGACGGAAGACGGCATTGTCCTGATTTACAACGGGAAAAATAAAAGCGGCCCCAACGCCGCAAAAGCATATACCTCCAATGCCTACTGCGCCGGACAGATGCTGTTCGATAGGAATGATCCCTATAAGATGATCGACCGACTGGATACCCCGTTTCTGATTCCGGAAGAGTCTTTCGAAAAAAGCGGTCAATATCCGGCAGGAACGGTCTTTGTCGAGGGACTGGTTTTTCATCAGGGGAAATGGCTCCTGTACTACGGTTGCGCAGACTCCCGCGTTGCGGTGGCCGTGTATACCCCTGGACAGGAATAACCACGGGCGGAGCGACCTCCTGCCGGCATTCGGTACGTACCATGAACACCGCCCTCGTTTCGAAGTCTATGCGCTTTCACAGCAATGTTCTGACCCGAACAGATCTCATTTGATTGATGTACGCAAGAGCAAGCCCTTCATACTCTCATCCAAAAACAATCGGAGCTATGAGTTCTAGACTGAAAAACAGATGCAGCACATCAAATATCAACTTGAATTCCCCTATATCGGCTGATCGGAAATTCGAAGGGAGAAATACGTCGAAAGCCTTATCATCCTCAGAGATCAGCTTGGACAAATCGTGGCCGCAATACCATCAGGAAGAGGTTGTTTGAACACGTCGACAAACTGGATCGGCTGCCACTCCGGCGCATGGCTGGATAATATGCATCCAACGGCCCCCACAGATGGGCACTCTGAAACACCACGCAAACCCCAGTTGACAGGTCTATAACAAAGAAATATGCAGACATAAAACACGAGAAAGAATTGTAGAGCAATCAATCGATGAGTATCATGTCCGTTCTATATCGGAGAGCGTTGTATGAATAACACAGTAAAGAACAAGCGAATATTCCTTGTGCACAAGAAGACAAGCGCGCTGGTGCTCAGTATCGCAGTGCACTTGACCTTTGTACTTGTTGCCCTCACATTTGTAGCCGTTAGGGTCTACATCACGCCGGAGCACGCCTTTGAACCCGTGAGTGTAGAACGCCCGAGAATGAAACTGCGCAAACTTCAGGTGCCGGTAAAGGAGCAGAAAAAGTCTCAGGCGCCGCAACTGCGCCATCGGCTTGTGGCAAAAACAAAGCTCACGGAAGTAAACATCAAGATGCCGGAAATCAGCGGAGTAATCGGCGGCACTGGATACGGTCAGGGCAGTGGACTGGGCAGTCCGGGCTTCGTTTTCGACATGGACCTGTTTGGCAGCAATAGCAGAGGCGATGGCACATTTGTCGGTCATTTTTATGATCTGAAACAAACAAAAAGCGGCGGACTGTCAGAGATCGGCGAGTTACTGGATCAATCCAACGGCAACAAGGGGGATTCCAGCTTTCAGGAATCCCGTGAAAAATACAGGGCGGCCCTCGCCCGGTTTCTGAACGGCTGGAATACCGGCCGTCTGGATGATTATTTTATGGCGCCGCGCGAAAAATTTGCATCCGCCTTTATGATTCCGCAGATTTCCGCAGATGAGGCGCCCAAAGCGTTCGGCGTTCAGGAACAGGTAAAACCAAGAGAATGGAGCGCACTGTATCGAGGGCAGATCACCGCTCCCGAAAGCGGAAAATACCGTTTTGTCGGTCTGGCGGATGACATCATGGTTGTTCGAGTTAAGAAATCCATCGTAATCGATGCATCATTGACCCCGATCTCTGACTGGCGCAGTAGCGATCCTGACGACAGAAAGTACGAAACATATGAGGGCCGAAAATGTGTGATCGGCGACTGGTTTTTTCTGAAAAAGGGACAGGCGACTCCGATGGATGTATTGATTGGCGAAGAACCCGGCGGATACTTTTACTGCCAGTTGTATATCCAGAAGGAAGGGGTTAAATATCCTACATCTTCCGAGTCATTCACGGATCCCGACACAAAGAAAACAGTTACCATTCAGCGGCCGATTCTGCCGATCTTTAAGACGGCAGAACTTTCCGGCAAGATGGTGGAACAGATGAATATCGAAGCGAAGTGGGCGACCTGCGACGGTCCGATCTTTGGGCATTCGGACAACTGATGCAGAGACTTAACATCGCTATTCATTATCCGCGTCAATACGATAAAAAACCTGCTGTGATCGCGTGTTCGGCAGAATGATCGTGTTGAATGGCGGGGTGGGCAGCACGATGGATTCGGTCGTGTAAAACCCGTCCGCCAGATTGGTGCTTATTCCGATGGAATAGCGTTTCCCGATGACGCTTTGCCAGGAGAGCTCAATATGATCAGCAAAATCCATGGCGATGATGCGGAAGGTAGAGCTCGCAACCGTTGGATCGGTTCCTGCAAGTTGTTCGCAATAGTTTGAAGCGCCGTCCTGATCCCAATCGTCGTCTGCTCCGCCATGGATCGCGTTGGTGGAGCCGAAATAGAGCACTTCCCAGCTATCCATCAGTCGGTCATTATCAGCATCCAATGCTGTGGTCCAGCTGAGCGGATCGGTTCCATTCCGGCCAGCGCGGATCAGGGCATACCCGCTGCCATCGGCTTCGCGCGGCCAGGGTAACTGATCCAGCCAAACGGCTTCATCCACGATGATCCAGGAGATGTCTTCAGGGGATTCAGGATCGTCCGATGCCTGTGGCCGCTCCAGCCGGATACGTTCGCCATTATCCGAAAGATCTCCGGTGTATGGACCAAGCAGCTGAACCGCCTCCGTATTTAAGCTATATTCTGCGCAGAATGCGACTTTAAGAGCGGGGTGCACATCGGGATCAAACGGAACGAGAAAAACATCGGCATGACTCGCCAGCGAAAAGTCCGAAGGGAAGCTGAATTCGATGCCGCCGGCGATCCGCCAGGGATTCGGCAGGTCCGGTAATTCATTGAAGGTAATGGCGGCGTTTGAATCGTTCTTAAGCGAAACATATTCCAGCGTTTCATCCGTATTGATTCCTGGCTGGGAAACCGGATTGTACATGATTCCGGAAATCTTCACACCATCGGGGCCCGGTTGGTTCGCTGCGTCCGGGGTGGGCGAGAGGGTCTGAATGTAGCTTGCTCCGTCGGGATAACGCCCCCAGGATGCGCCATTGGCCTGACCTTTAAATACGATTGCATCGACGATGCGATCGTCGCCGGTTCCCGGCAGATGCGAGAGGATAATCTGTTCGCCGGCTTTGTCTAAACCGAAACCGTCCAGCCGATCCGGATGAAAATCATTTTCATCAAACACGACCCAGCCCTTCGCAGGGATTATTGTATCGGTCGGAATGTTCCATTTTTCAAGGTCTGAGAGGCTGTCACTTAAATACCAATATTTATCCAGTACAATGTCCGAATTAAGCGGATTGTACAGTTCCACCTGATCATTCGAATCATACGGCGGAGCTGATCCGGTATCGGTATGCGCGATGATTTCATTGATCAGAACGCCGGCCGGAGGAGCGGGATCAGCCCGACCCGGCGAGCCGCCGATGTAGCTGCTGGCCCGCCAGTTTCCGTAATAGTCGAGGGTGTCAAATTGTTTTGCGCCGACGCTCTCGTTAAGCGGAATAAGCGAGTGGCCTCCCCCATCGGCGCCCGGCGGCCAGCCGCGTGCGTCCGTATAGGAAATGTCGAACAGCTTTTCCCCGTTGAACTCCAGACGGAGATGATCGCCGTTATTGCCGAGGCTCTGGGCATATTCACCCGCGATAGGTATTCCGGTCGTATCATAACGACTTGAAAATGCGGCCAGATTACGAACGACAACCACGAACCCGCCTGCCGGTAACGATTCAACGGCGCTGCCTTCGAATGAAAACGCTATTCCGCCGGCCAACGCATAGCCCCTCAGGTCAAGCGGCGCCAACCCAATATTTCTAAACTCAACAAATTCAAAATCATCGTTGAGATAGGCTGATCCGGCAGGCGGCGCTGCCGGGTTATAGTGGATCTCGGTGAGCAGTAGTTTTTGGCTGAGGCGCTGATAAACACCTTCTGTCAGGCCACTCCAGGGTGCGTCATACGGTGCGACCGATCCGGAGCCCCAGGCGGTTCCATTCCAAACGCGTGCTTTGATAATGGTATCGGCAGGAACGGTGAGCGGACCGGAATAAACCGATGCGGATGCAGACGGAAGGCCTCCGGCCGCTCGCGGATCGGAACCATCGGTTGTGTAATAGATCATGTGACCGGAGGAGGCGGTCATGGTGAGTGAAATGGTGTCTGCAATCGGACTGCTGGCCTGACTCAAGATCGGCTTCGCTAAGAACCGGCTGTCAATCCAGTTCAGTCGTTGCGACAGCCACCATTTGAGGTGATTAATCTCTCCCTGCTGAGTTCCGTCCAGTCCATTCGATCCGGTACGCGGAACACTGTAAACCCCTCTCGGGCTGTTCACCCCGGTCCATCGGGCAATATCACGCGCTTTGGCTTCAGCAACTTCCGCGGCCAGGGAATCCACGATGGAAACAATGTTGGACTCACTGAACACCCCTTCGCGCAGCTCCTGCCAACGGTCAATATATGCCTGCCAGAAATCGGGATATTTGAATAAATCGTTCCACCAAATTGCCTCAGGCTCATAATCAAAATATTTAGTTCCACCGCTGGGGGCATTCCAGATCAGCGGATTATCATCCCGGTAGTCGACGGACTCCATGGCGCGGTCAAAGTCCCACACGGGACCGTATGACAACTTTCCGTTTCGCGGTTTATACAGGAATGTACTCAGGCGGAAGGCATCCGGGTTCATCGTAAGCATATTGAGCAGATGGTGATCCACCGCCTTTTGAATATCAAAGTAGTTCGTATATGCGGGGTTATTCTGGTGGATCAATGATTCGAAGGTTGCAACATAGTTTTCAATATAGCTCTGTTGTTCCGGGACAATGGAGAACAGATCCGGTTCGCTGCAGAAAATGCTCGGCTGTGAAATGCCTGAAAGCGGGTTTGATCCATACTCTCCCTCATCTGCGTCAATTTGCAGAATATACCCCCCGCTGACATTCGGCTCCATCGTGTCCAGCGGACCTACTTCATCAATATCAATGCGATCATTTTCAATTTTTATCTTCTCCATGAAAACATAGAGCCCGACATAGTCATCCATCGAAACATTCCCGCCGGAGACATTTAAGAACACCTCTACAAAATGGGTGCGGACTGCATAATTGCCTGTTAATCCGTATAACAAATGAGCCAGCGGGTTTCTGATGCCGGCGGGGTCATATCTGAATGGAGCCCAGAGAATCCAGTCGGATTCTGCCGGCATTCCAAAGGGCTTGATGTCGGCATCATCATCGATTCCTTCGCCCCAGGTTTCGATCGAAAGGTTCGGTTTGGTTGCGGTGTTCCGTATCGTGCTCTTTCCCCGACGTATCATTCCGGCACGGGTTCCGATGGTAAATTGATTGGTTAAACTCGTTCGTCCGTTCGCCGCTGGCTCAAAGAACCCCATGAAGGCCCGTTGCTTGACGGGCAAAGCTTCGCCTGTATCGGGTATCGTAGAACTTATCCCCAGATTATCCAACACAATGATCGGGAGGTCCGAAGTGAATGATTTAACATCATTCGACAAGAACACATAGGTTTCACTGCTGATTGCCCCTAATGAGTAGCCGGCTTTAAAACTGCGCGCCCGCAGCATGGTTGTGGATGAAATGGGAATGGGCCCCGAGTACATGGCAGAGGTCGCGGTTGGTTCGGTTCCATCGAGCGTGTAATAAATAGCATCCACGTCATTGGTGGCGGAAACCTCAACCGTAAACGGTGATGAATAAACCCCGTCACTTTTTGAAATAAAAACGGGTTCCGAGAGGGTGTTGTAGGTTGCTGAATTCGCTGTTCCGGGAGTCGGCCTTACTAAAAATCCCAACTCGCCGTCGGAGGTCTCCGTGGCAACCGTTCCATCCAGTTCCGGCACAATCAGCATGTCGGAACTGGTCAGTGAGTCGTTCAGACCATGAATGGCTAAAACATTTTCTCCATCTGTCAACAATGATATGAATGTCGAGATATCATACGTTACAAAAACTTGAGCATCAGCATCATTATGAAGTGCTGTTGCAGTCGAATTCCAACTTAAGGTCGAGGGGGCATTGGCCGATGCAACTTTCACTCCGTTAAGGTAGGCAACAAAACCGTCGTCATATTTCATGCGCAACGACAACGATTTAACCCGTGTGGCATCACTGACGGTGAAAGGAATTCGTATATAAACACTGCCGTTCACCTCGTTCATTTGTGCTTTTACATCGAGATTGATTAAAGATCGATACGTTGTGTTTTCATCATACCCGACGCCGGTATGCCCGTTGATCCATGAAGCGCTCTCCTTAAAATCAATCAGATGCCAGCCGAGATCATCTGATGAATCAACGGGAACGCGAGCGGAGCATGCAGCGGTTGCGTCGATAAATGTTATGCTGCTCAATGAGCCCTCCCCGGAAATGCCGTATGTAATGTCGGTCGCCTGAGGAGGATACGCCGGCGTAAATTCATATTCGATCTGTGTGCCGTCTGCCTGCACTAATGCCAGGTATTCACCGGAGCCGGCCAACTTAAAATTGGTATGTAACTCAGCGCCTGATGCAGAACGGTTTTTATTTGATGCAAAGATGACTAGATACGAGTCCGCCGGCATGGTTATCGAGGGAAATTGCCATTTTGTCAGATCATCCACATCGTCCGTCAGATACCAGCCCGTCAGATCGACGGAGACCGCCGACGTGTTTTTCAGCTCAATCCAGTCGGAGTATTCCAAATCTTCGTCGAGCCAATTTGTATCATTAACGGCTGAAATTTCGTTAATCACGACCTGTGCATGCAGTGAAGAATGCAACATCACGAAGAACAATATGCTGATAATCCGGGATGTATTTGTCATGAGATGTCACACCAAACGTTCTGATGGAGTTGATCAATCATTGTTCAACTCCGCTTTAAGCCGGAAAAACATCCGGGGTTCTTCGTTCAGGAGAAGGGCGACGCGGGCTTTGACCCACTCATAGGTGCCGTCGCCTTCCGGTACCGGATCATCAGCAAACACCACCGTCCGTGTTGTCCAGAGGGCCTGATCCAGCGCATCGGTGCTTTCGGCCGAAAATACAATCCCGCGTTCCTGCCAATCGGACCGCCGAAGGAAGTTGAACTCCACAAACTGCAGGCCCTCTTCTTCCCTGAAAGTCATCGTCGGAGCACGGCTTTCGCCATCGGATACCCATAGATCCGGCACCATCGGGTTTCCTCCGCACACATATTCCCAGAGATTGGCCAGACCGTCACCATCGGGATCCTGACCGGGATCTCGGTCCGCTCCCTCTACCCCGGCCACATCAAACCATTGGCTCAGGAACTCGCCGGGAGTGGATGGAATGAGGACAGCGGAATCGCCGACTACCCAGATGTTGCGAAATTGTACCGGACCGGTGGTATTGCCATCATCGGCCAGCAACAAGAGCGGATGGAATCCCGGAGATTCCTCCGGCCAGGATTCGGTCGCCCCGGGAATCGCGACGTTGTCTTGAACCAGAACGCCATTCCAATAAACACTCACCCGGGCATCGGAAGTCTTGACGCTACCGTTCCAGCGGGCGGCGGTGAAGTCGATGTCGTAGGTTTGCCAAAGCCCCTCCCCTGCGCTGGAGTTGCTGTCGGGTGCCGTCACCTGCATTATTGCCGCAGCTCCGTCGATAGCGGGCGACTGGTCCCTCGGCGCATTGAGTATCTGGATTTCGTAGCCGTTTTGGAGAACCACGCCGGAGTTCCCCGCCTCCTGCCCCGAGCCGCCCTGCGGCGAGAGCCATTCGAGGTGGAGTTTGAAATCCTTGAACCCGTAGCGGGTGGAAATATCATTGCCTGCCGGTGAATCCACGACACTCAGACGGTCATTGGCCACGGCCCAGGTTGCAGCGCTTTCATCCTCGTCGCGCACCCAGTTCTCCGTAAGCGATTCATGGGTTCCATCAAAGAGTACATAAGCTTCCGGCGGAGCAGATGCGGGTGGAGCGTTAACGTAAAGATAGTCAACGTTCGGTCCGGCTGCGATGGTCGAAACGAGCTGGATCGTATTGTCGCCGGCCTGCAACGGCACCGAAACGCCACTGCTGAGGATCCAGGACGACCATCCGCCGCTCACCGCAAAGGGAAGCTGCCGGACCAGCTGGCCATTGACCTTCAGATTGAGCGGCCTGTTGTCGGACCCGCCATTCGCATAGCGGAAGGAGATCCAGTGGTTTCCTGCAATTTCCGTCTCAACGTTCCACGTAATGGTTTCCCCGACGGTGGACCCATAGTCTACATAACCGTTTCCGCTGAATCCGCTGTTTCCGGACTCCGGCGAAGGTCCTGCAAGCGAGGCGGACTCGGCCTCGAGGATTTCGCTGGTTTTCGGCAGAACCCACACATTGCGGAACCGTACCGGACTGCTGGCCGTGCTGGTGTGGGCTTGAAGCAGGATAGAATGCCGCCCCGGCGTTTCTACGGGCAAGTCCCCTGTTGCCTCCGGGATCTCGACATTGTCGTGTATCAGTACCCCGTTCCAGTAGACCGTCATCCGGGCGTCAACCGTTTTGACATTGCCGTTCCAGCGGGCGGCGGTGAAGTCGATGTCGTACGTTTGCCAGTGCCCGGCCCCGAGGCTGGCGTTGCTGTCGGGCGCTTTATATTGCTGGATGGCACCTGCAGTGTAGGGCCAAGGGGTCTGCTCGCGAGGCGTGTTAAGGATCTGGATTTCGTAGCTTCCGCCCAGGATCACACCGGAGTTTGCGGCTTCCTGGCCCAGGCCTCCGGGCGGTGCGAGCCATTCGAGATGGAGCTTGTAGTCCCGGAAATCGGCGACGGTAGAGATGTCATTTGGAGCAGGTGTCTGCACCACTTGCATTGCGTCCTCTGCAACGGTCCAACTGGGGAGACCGTCGTCCATGTCCCGCTTCCAGTTGGCATCGAGCGATTGCTGGGTGCCATCGAAAAGTACGGTGGCGCCGGCCGGCACGGATTTGGGCGGCGCGTAAACATAAAGCAGGTCAATGTTCGGTGCTGAACTGCTGGTTGGAGAGAGCTGGATCGTATTCGAGCCGCTGACCAGAGGTACCATGACGCCCGGCGCATACTCCCATGTTTTCCAACTCCCGGTCGGGGAGAAGGGCAAAATCTGGATGGGGGTGCCGTTGACCCGCAGCCGGACCGGACGGTCGGTGGTTCCTCCGTTGCCATAGCGGAAGGAGATCCAACGATTGCCCGCAACTTCGGAATTGACCGTCCAGGTAATCGTTTCGCCCAGACTGGCAATGTAGTCCGCAAATCCTGTGCCACGAAAGCCCGACACGTTGCTTGCAACCACTGCCCCACCCTGCAACAAAGCGTCCTCCGCCTCGTATACGGCGGTTGGGGTTTCTCCAGTCAGATTCTCAACGTAGGATGGATCGACCGAGGGGACCACCTGCAGGGCAACCACGGAACCGTAACATCCAAATGAATAGAGCACGGTCGGCGGCTCGGCGGTTGAGGTGCGCCAGTCTGCCCAGGACAGATCGTCTGAGTTCCGGATGGCCCACGCTGCTTCGGCGTTTGTCCGGAGCCACGAATAATACTCATCCCAGAGCCCCTGGTCCCTCACCATCCGGGCGATCCAGCGAATGCCGATGCCGTTGAATCCGCCCCCGTCACCCGATCGTCCATGATTGGGAAAAACGCCTGCGGAATTGCACATGCTGTAGCGCGTATAGTCGGTTGCTTTCATGGCGTTTTCCAGATAGGAAATCTCACCCGTGATTCGATACAGCGCACTGCAGGCCCCGACGTAGGTGCCCTGGTTATAGGTGAAATGCCAGGTTGTGACGGTGCCGGTACTGCTGATGTTGTCGTCGACCGCGCCGTTGGACTGTACCAGGTTATCATCCATCCAGGCAATGATGGCACGGGCTTTGTCGAGATAGTCTTCATTTCCGGTAATGTCATAGAGCATACAGGCCACAATGGCGGCCGGACTGTTGGCGCAGGCATTACGCGAGCTGCTGCCGACTTTCCAATAAATGCCCCCGCCCAGGCTGGTTGCCCACGCGCGGTTCCAGACCGTGTTAAAATTGGCGATTGCACGATCGCGGTAATACGAATTCTCGGTGATCCGGTAGGCCTTGGTAAAAACAATACATGCCCACAGGATATCGTCGTTATATTCGTTCCATGCCCAGTCAGATCCGTGGTAGCTCAGGAAACCTTCGCAGAGGGCAGCCAGACGGTCCCTCCGATCCTGACTGGGGGCATGATCGTACGCATCCGCCACCATCTCCATCATGTTGGCCTGCCCCCAGAACCAGGCGTGCCCGCCATCGGTACTGTCTTTGTAGTAGGCTCGCCCGCCGCTTTGCGCCACATAGAAGGCCTCGTTGAACGCATCAAACATTCGTTCGGCATCCGCATCGTTGAAAGATGCCGTGTAGGGTTCAACCTGTGAAACAGCGATCAATGGGGCGCAGAAAAAAATCAGCCAAGCCAGTACGCATATGACTGGATAAGACTGAATTACGCGATCTAGCATCCATGTTTTGCAACGTTTTGAAGGTGGTTTGTTCATCAATAAAATCCTGTTTAAATCAGTCGTGCCCAAACGGACGTCTGCTACTTTCTCTTAAACAATCAAGGCGTTCCTCGCATTCATCGCTGGACATTTTTTTCAATAAAATGCGAACGGAGTACTACTTGATTGCAGAAAACCAAGGCGATGTCTGCGCGCAATCTGGCCGAACCGGACCCGCCGAATGCCGCGATCGGTCGACTGCACTTTACGTTGTCATCAATAGTCTCTGCTTTCTTCCATCAGCAACACGAACTTACGATAGATACGTATCCG
Organism: Pontiellaceae bacterium; assembly: GCA_016937945.1. Lineage (GTDB taxonomy): Bacteria > Verrucomicrobiota > Kiritimatiellia > Kiritimatiellales > Pontiellaceae > Pontiella. Next base: position 56,707 of record JAFGVP010000025.1, read on the forward strand.
GGAACATCGGCATAATTGATGATTTCAGAAGAGGCAGGAACCGTGGAGAAATCCGTGTAGTCCATCTTTTGGTTTTATGGAGAGGCCACGGTCTTGTAGTGGCTCCGGACTTCATCGACTGAAAGGACCCGGGAATAAAACGCTATTTCATCAATCATACCCACATAAGGGCGCTTTGATCTTCTGTCTTCGCTGTCGTTTTCCGGGCTGGACATTTCACAAAAAGCCAAGCGGTACTGGTTGGGTTCAAGTTCTTCTCCGAAGACCAGCGGCAGCTTTTTTTCCAGCACCCCGTTTACATAAAAACAGACCTGTTCGGCATCACGGGTATAAACCATATGCATCCAACGAGTCGGAATATAACTGGTTTCTGTGAACATATTGACCCCGCCGAACTCCGAAGGCAGAGGACGGTATAACGTGCGAATTGCACCGGCCACATGCTGACGAGCCTGCGCCTGCGCCTGTGTTTCAATCAGGTACAAATGGTCGGTACCACCTCCGGGCCTGATGGAATCAAGCAGATAACAGCCGGCCACGGTGGAGCGGTGGATCTTTTCAGGGCAAACCCATAGCTCCAATGTAAATGCACTGTCGTTGTCGAGAAAAATATCTTCGTCCGCCATCAGGGCTGAAAAACTTTCGCGATGCGGAAAATAGAGCGCGGTATTGCCATTCTGAGTTCGTATTTCCGCCTTTTGCCCCTGGTTTCTAAGCAGCAGCGGCAACGCCCCCTCGCTGGCCCATTCGCCATTATCCTTATTTTCAAACGTCCAGTAATAGTCGGGTCTGGAGGCCTTTACTGCCGCAGCATATTCCTGAATATCCGGTAACGGGGTAAGTTCCGGTTGCGAAAGCACGGCAAACACAGCACCGGTATCATTTTTCAGCTTTAACTGGCGAGACTTTCGATCGATCAGCAGCGTCTGGTTTTCTGTAACCGACCATTCCCGCTCAGTAGTCTGTTTTTCGTCCAGTGCAGAAGCAATCACCTCGCCTTCATACACATGCATTTCTGTATTTTGATCGTTGTCGGCATTGACGGCAAACATGGTTCCGACATCCACAAAAGCCGATTGTGCAGTTGTGACCTTGAACGAAGCAGAAGTACCGCGCGTTTCGGAAACAGCCCGGCCGTTATAGAGGTGCAGATGCTGATCGGAGCACAGCTCAAACCGGGCCGGCGCTTCGACTTCAGTCACCGCTCCCGAAAAGAAGTCCAGTCGAACACGCCCTGCCTTCAGTTCAATCGTCTCCTTGCCGATGGAGCTCCCATAAGTGAGTTCCATATCAGCGGTCCACTGAGCATCTTCCGACGGAAGAAAGACCGCCAGCGGCTCTTTCGGCGGAACATATGAACGGGTTGCAACCGGCGTTTCTGCGCCGGGGTGATTGCCGACCCAATATCCGATTCCAAGTGCCCCCGCCACGCACGCGGCCAGTCGAAGCAACGGCATGGTTCTACGGTAGCGGGCCCGCACAACATTATGAGGAATGGCCATACCCTGAGAAGCCGCCAGACAGGACTCCTGATGCATCAGATCGAGATAAATGCTCCGCATTTCAGCATCATCAGACAACGCGGCATTCATGGCAGAACGCTCCGGCTCCGTAAGATCCCGGTCCTGCATGGCGCCGATCCAGCGTAACACCTGCCGTTCTTTTTCCTTTCGCTTCATCTTCATGAAAACTGTCCTACAGTATGGTTAACGCACTGGAACAACTTAAGTCGCAACCGCTCCATTCGTTTATAAAGTCGTTTAACCGGCAACCGCCAGCTTTCAGCCAGTTGGCGAATCGTCGACGAAGAACCGTAACGTTGTTCAATCAACACCCGATCTTCCTCATCCAGCTTCTGCATGCATTGTTCCAGTGCCTGATGCCGCCGCTCCATCTCCGGCTTTTTCCTGAGTGAATCTTCGTGCAGCATATCGATCAGCTCATCGGTAAATATCAGTCGGGAACGTGAACGGCTTTTGCGGTAGCGCAACACTTCGAAGTAAGCAAAACGAAATGCCCAGTTCACAAAAGGCCTTTCCTCATCATATTCATCAAAGCGCTGCCAGAGGCCCAGTGCGGTCTCCTGCATAATATCGTTCGCTTCGTTGAAGTTGGGATGCATGGAAAGAATATAACCGAACAGGTCATGATGGTGCCGGGTAATCATGCGGGTATAGAGGGCATGCCGACTGTTGCTTGCTTCATTCATTCATAAAACCTTTCAACCATCGATTCACCATCATCAGACCACCTGAGATGGAGCCTCATCACCCGAAATCAAAGCATTGAGCTGGCATCCGGATCATTCACAAAATCTTCATTCGCCGGATCCCACTGCAGCGTACGCCCCGTCTTCATGGCAATGTGCGTCAGGATGCAGAGCGAGTTGGAACGGTGTGCCGCCTCAACCGGTGCCACCGGATCTTTCCTGCTGCGGATGCTCTGCAGGAAGTCGGCATGGTGATTGGTGCTGTACTGCAGCTTTCGCTGCTCCGGCGTAAAGGTTTCGCGCAGGATCTCGCGCTGATGCGCTTCCATCTTCTCGCGGCTGCAGAACAGCCAGCCGTCGGCCCCCTCAAACCGGACGCCGGGCGAGCCGGACTGCATCACCAGTTCAACCCCGTTTTCATATTTTACCTGCGCGTTAAAGCTGCCGTGAACATCAAAAATGCCGTCATCCGGGAATTCTGCCTGAGCCGTAAAGGAAACCGGTCCGGAACGTTCCATGCCCAGCCCCCACTGGGCAATATCATTCATATGTGTACCCCAGTTGGTAATCATGCCCAGTGCAAAATCTTCCACCTGCATCCAGCCCGGTCGCGAAAATCCGTTCTGAGGATGAACCCCCGCCTCCGTGTAAGGGTGCCATGGCCGCGAGCCCACCCAGCGTTTATAATCAAACTCATCCGGTACCTTCATATCGACATACGGCACCACGCTGGGAGGATCCATCGGCAGACTGACCAGCACCTTTTGAATCGCACCGATCCGTCCCTGCCGGACCAATTCGCAGACGCGGCGGAAATAGGTCATGGATCGCTGATGGGTTCCGGTCTGCAGCACGACCTTGTTTTGACGCACGGCTTGAATCAGCGACTGCCCTTCCCGCAACGTATAGGTCAGCGGTTTTTCCAGATAGATGTCTTTGCCGGCACGGGCCGCCTCGATAGCGATCTGCGCATGCCAGTGATCCGGAGTGGAAATAAGCACAGCATCCACATCCGGCCGGCCCAGCACCTCCCGGTAATCCTGATCAACGGTGATCTCCTTTGAAATATCCCGTCCGTCATCGTGTTCTTTATGCATTTCCTGAAGCAGTGTTTTTGCAGCACGGGCCCGTTTAAGATCCAAATCACACACCGCCACAAAACGCGCCTGCATTTTTAGTCCCTGATTGAACAGGTTGGTGATATTGCCTCTCCCCATCCTTCCGCAACCAATGGCCGCCATGCGAATCTGATTGGAGGGCCTATCGCTCCCCAGCACCCGGCCGGGGAGGACCAGCGGAGCCACCATTCCCAGTCCGCTCACACCCAAAAACCCGCGCCGCTTCAGCCGGATAACTTTTCTATGATCTCTCTGTGTCATGATATTTCTTTTATCTCATATCAGCCAGATACACGCAATTCCCCATATAATTTCAGTAAAAAACGCAACGCTGAAAAAAAACAGGGGAATTTGCTCAGGAACGGCTGAAATAAATGAACTGCGGCGATATTGCCGTTACGTCTTTAGCGAACTAAAAGGAGAAAAATCAATGAATCGACTGGGGAAACTGGCATTTGTCCTGTTAATAGGCGGGGCTGTTACGGCATCAGCGGATGAATGGAAATCGTTGTTCAACGGCAAAAATCTCGACGGATGGGTCGCGCGCGGCGGCACCGCTCCGTACAAAGTAGTGGATGGAACCATTGTCGGGACCTATGTAGCCGGCTCGCCCAATTCATTTCTCTGCACCGAACAGGTCTTTGGTGACTTTATCCTGGAACTGGAATTCAAGGTGGATGAAGAGTGCAACTCCGGCGTCATGTTTCGCGCCCAATCCCGTCCGGATTATAAAAAAGGGGTTGTACACGGCTACCAGTGCGAACTGGAAACCTCCAGCCGCCGGTGGACAGGCGGCATCTACGATGAACAGCGCCGCGGCTGGCTTTATCCGCTGACCTACAATCCTGCCGCCAATGATGCGCATAAAATGGGCGAATGGAATAAACTCCGGATTGAATGCATCGGCAACTCCCTGCGTACCTGGGTGAACGGCGTTCCTGCCGCCTGGCTGATAGACGACATGGACGCCTCCGGCTTCTTCGGCCTGCAGGTTCATGCCGTCGACAAGGAGGGCAACCCGCCCAAAACCGCCCGTTGGCGAAACATCCGCATTAAGACCGAAAATATCGCTCCATCACCGGCTCCGGAAGAACAGTATATCCGCAACCTGATCGACAACAACCTGAGTGAGGCCGAAAAAAACCAGGGATGGATTCAACTGTTCGACGGAACCACCTCCGCGGGCTGGCGCGGTGCCCATAAGGATTATTTCCCTAAAGGCGGCTGGAAAATCGAGAACGGCATGATGACGGTCCTTGAGTCCGGCGGCGGAGAATCCGTGAATGGCGGGGATATCGTGACTAAGGATGAATATTCCGCCTTCGAATTCGACCTTGAATTCAAACCCACCACCGGGGCTAACAGCGGAATTAAGTATTTTGTGACCGAAGGCTACCTGAAGGAAGGCGAAAGACGGTCCGCCATCGGGCTGGAATATCAGATTCTCGACAATCAGGTACATCCAGACGCAAAACTGGGTCGGGACGGCAATCGTACCATGGCTTCGCTCTACGACATGAAAACCTCCGCAACCACAGTCATTGGTCGCACCGTGCCTCAGAACATCAACGGATGGAACCATGCGCGATTGATCGTCTATCCCGACAACCGCGTTGAACACTGGCTCAACGGCTACAAGGTGCTTGAATACACCCGCGGCTCGGACGAGTTCTACGATTTAGTGGCCCGCAGCAAGTACAAGGTCTGGGAAAATTTCGGTATGGCGGCAAGCGGACACATCCTGTTGCAGGACCACGGCAACACCGTCAGTTTCAAAAACATCAAGATCCGACCCCTCAAATAAAAGAGGAAGCACACAATGAAAAATAAAACGAATCAAACACCGCTGCAGTCCATCACCGCTACACGTAGCGGATTCCTGAAGGCGGCCGCCGGCTTCTCCGCCCTGTCCGCATTTCCTTACATTGCTAAAGCTGCAATCGGAAACATTGCTCCCGGCGAACGCATCAATCTGGCCTGTTGCGGCATCGGACAGCGCGGCGGGGACGTTGTGGAAAGCCTGATGCGAACCGGCATGTTCAATCTGGTGGCGCTGTGCGACACCCAGATGGGAGCCGACCACACCCTTGGAATCCTTAAGAAATACCCGAATGTGCCGCGCTTCAAAGACTTCCGCGTGATGTTCGATAAAATGGAAAAGGAAATCGACGCCGTCTCCGTCGGCACTCCCGATCACACCCATTTCCCGATCTGTATGCACGCCATGGCGCTGGGAAAAGGAGTCTATGTGGAAAAGCCGCTGGCCCACACCGTTCAGGAGTGTGACCTGTTGATCGCAGCTGAAAAAAAATACAGGGTTGCCTGCCAGATGGGCAATCAGGGCCATTCGGGGAACAACTATTATCAGTTCCGGGCCTTGCTCAAAGCCGGCATCATGAACAACATTACCCAGGTTGATGCCCACATGACCAAAGGCCGCCGCTGGCACAAATGGAATGCCCAGGTTCCGGTCAAGGGCATGAGCTGGGACGCCTGGTTTGACCAGGCAGACAAGATGCCGAAGGAATTGGACTGGGATACCTGGCTGGGTCAGGTGCCCTATCACAAATTCCACACCGACTACATCAACGGCGACTGGCGTTGCTGGTACGATTTCGGTAACGGGGCGCTCGGAGACTGGGGCGCACATATTGTGGATGCCGTGCATGAATTCCTGAACCTCGGCATGCCTGAAGCCGTTGAAGTCGAAATGATGGATGGACACAACCCGTTCGTCTTCCCGATGGGCTCTACCCTGCGCTTCAAATTCCCGGAACGTTCGAAAACCATGCCTGCAATGGATATTGTCTGGCGCGATGGACTCGGCAACCTCCCGGAACTGCCCGAAGGCTTTCTCCAAACGAAGACCGACGACGAAGCAGCCCCCCCGTCGCTGGGCAGCGGAGCACAGGTGGAGGTGCAACTGGCCCCCGGGAAAATCATCCATCGCGCCGATGGTGTAAGCTTCCGGGGCTCGTCGCACGGCAATACGCTGGTGGTTGTAAACAACGACCAGGCGGATAAAGTAGGTAAGCTGCCGGAATACGAAAAGAACATGCCGGATCACTTCATGGACTTCGCACTGGGCGTAAAGGGCGAGAAGCAGTGCAATTCCCGCTTCGAAGTGGCCGGGGAACTCAGTAAGGTTCTCTGCCTCGGGTGCATTGCCCAGCGCGTGAACAAGTCCTTCAGGTTCGATCGGAAAACCGGCACCATCCCGGACAACAGGATTGCAAACCAACTGCTGGTCGGTCCGCCGCCCCGCAAAGGCTGGGAACAGTACTACAAAGTATAAACGTTTCGTTTATTGCACCGCAAAAGAGCGCCCGGGCCATACAGCCCTGCGTTTTTTTTGCGGCCATGCATTCCAAGGCAGCACCATGAAAAAATTATTCAGCAACCCTGACGAACTCGCCGCCTTTCTCGGTTTCCTTTCCCTGCGCCTCTGGCTGGCGTTGCGCGCCTTTATGACCGGCATCGAAAAGTTTGCCGGCGGTGTTTCGGGCCAGGCACCGGTACTGATCGACGGCACACCCAACACCTATGGCCTTACTGCCGAGCAAACCACTAAAGTGTACGGATGGGCGCATTACCACGGCGTTCCGGAAGCCCTTTACAATCAATTTGAAGCCGAGCCGCTGATTCCCGGTTTTCTACTGAAAGCATACGACCTGGCCATCGGACCATTATTGATCCTGCTTGGACTCACACTGTTGCTGGGCATCGCTACGCGCATTTCGCTCTTTGCAATGGCACTGCTCTACACCAGCCTCACCTTCGGCCTGATCCTGCTGAAACAGGATGCGGGCATTGCCTGGATGGGCGTTCATATTGCCTTGATTGCTCTGGCCCTTTTCCAATCCAGGCATAACCGTTTTGAACTATTGCGTAACTGGTAGCGATGCAGGTCCCCATGAAAAAAATGCAATCCACGATTCGGCGCAGGGACTTTCTCGAAACAGGTGCCCTCGTCGGCGGACTGGTTTTTGCCGCGCCCGCCATCCTGAAAGCCCAGGTCAGGAATTCACCGTCCGATGAACTGCGTATCGGCTTTATCGGTTGCGGCAAACAGCACGAAGTCCTCTTTAATGCCATGCAGAATATTCAGGGCCTGCATTATACCGCCGCCTGCGACATCATGAAAAACCGGGTCGGTGCAACCGCTTCTCGCATCAAGAGCCGCTTCGGTTATATGCCGAACCGTTATCTCGACGCCGAAGAAATGCTCTCCAAAGAGAAGGATCTGGATGCCGTTTTTGTGGCCACTCCTGACTTCTGGCACGCACCGCACACGATTATGGCCCTGGAAGCCGGCTGCCACGTCTATTGCGAAAAAATGATGTCAAATACACTGGAGGGCGCCCGTTCCATGGTGAAAGCAATGGACGCGAGCGGAAAGCTCTGTCAGATCGGACATCAGCGCCGCAGCAACCCGCGCTATCGTTTTACACTGAATGAATTGATCCGGAAAGAACAGCTCTGCGGGCAGATCATCAATATCAACGGACAATGGAACCGCGCCGTCGGTTCCTCGCAGGATATCAGTGTTAAACCCTCCATCCTGCCCGATGAGCAAACGCTGCTCAAATACGGCTTCGGCGCTGGAACTTCCGCCAAGCTTTCGCTCGACCAACTGCGCCAGCGCTTCCTGAACTGGCGCACCTATAAAGCCCTTTCCGGGGGGCCGATCTCCGATCTGGGCGCCCACCAGATTGATGTATTCAACTGGTTCCTTGGCGTCCAGCCGAAATCGGTGATGGCCTCCGGCGGTCGCGATTATTTCAGGGACCGCGAACATTTCGATAATGTCATGTGCGTTTTTGAATACGACACACCGCAAGGCGGGGTGCGCGCTTTTTACCAAGTGCTTACCACCACCAGCGCCGGCGGCGGCTATTATGAATCGTTCATGGGCACCGAAGGCACCATCGAAATTTCGGAGCGTTCGGCTTTCACCAACCTCTACAGGGAATCCGGCGCGGTTAAGGACTGGGATGCCCTGGTACGGCGCGGCCTGCTCCGCAAGACCGCCGCCGTTTCAGCAACCGGCGAAAGCGATGCCATTCGAGCCTACGAATCGGCTCCGCCAGACCGTTACGATCTCCCGGGCGATCTCAACAAGCCACCCCACCAGCCCCATATCGAAAACTTTCTGGCGGCGGTTCGCGGCCAGGAAAAACTGACCTGCGACGCCCGTCATGCGCTGGAATCGGAAGCCCCCATCTATTGGGTTAATCCTGCGGCGGAAAATCGTGAAATCATTCATTTTACGAATGCGCACCTTCAGGTATAACCAAATAAGAGGAAAAGATTTATGAAACCGATAAATACATTCGTTACCGCGGCATCCTTCATTGCCTGTGCGCTGCTGATTGGTTGCGACGGATCCGGCACACAAGAAACAACAGAGCAGAAAACTGCTTCGGTAGTTTCCGGCCAGAAGCTGCTCACCACTGAAATTCCGCCGGAATCCCTGGAAGGAACCCCCATGCCGATCAAGGCCCCTAATCTGGTAGCGGCCCTGAAGCAGGCGCCGGCGCTTGGCGTTCCTGAACATACCGAGCTCCTCTCACGAGGCAAACCCGTTACCGGCAGTGATGATTTCCCCATTATCGGCGATCTCTCGCTTATAACGGATGGGGATAAAGAGGGAGGTGAAGGCTATTTCGTTGAGCTGATGAACGGCCTGCAATGGATCCAGATCGATCTGGAAGAATCCGCGAACCTTCAGGGGATCTGGATCTGGCATTTTCACACCCAGGCCCGGGCCTACAACGATGTGATCGTTCAGGTTTCCGACGATCCGGAATTTCAAACCGGCGTCACCACGCTGTTCAACAACGACTTCGACAACTCGGCCGGTTTCGGAAAAGGATCGGAACGGCCCTATGTTGAAAGCCGTTTCGGCAAGCTTATTGATGCCAAAGGCACCCGCGCTCGCTATGTACGCCTTTACAGCAACGGCAACTCCTCCAGTGACATGAACCATTATATCGAAGTCGAAGTCTACGGAACCCGGTCATGAAAAAGGTTTGCCGCAGCCCCAAGGTATGAATGTCTGCAAGTCGAAGAGTAAGCGTCGCCGTTTTTCTGCTGCTGGTTCTGGCAGCGTGGCTGCGCTTCCAGGGGCTGGAAAAGCGTCCGCTGCATGCGGATGAAGCGACGGGCGCAAAGATTCTTGCGCAACGGATGGAAAGCGGGACGTACCGGTTTGATCCCTCCCATTTCCATGGCCCCATGCTTTCAACCCTGGCACTGCCGGTTTGCAGGAGCGCCGGGATTTCATCCTGGCAGACCATGAAAGTTTTGCCATTGCGAATCACCGTTGCCGCCTGCGGGCTTTTGGCCGTGGCCGGCACATTGCTGTTGGTACGCGAGCGCAACGCGTCATGGGCAGCAGCGGCCTTTGTGGCCACATCTCCACTGCTGGTCTACTACAGCCGCATGTTCATTCATGAACCGGTTTTTGTCCTCTTTTCAATTCCGGCTCTGGCCGGACTGCTGGCCCTGCTCGAACAAAGCAACCACCCCTGGCGGGCGGCGATCAGCCTGGGGGTCGGAACGGGTGCGATGGCGGCAACCCGTGAAACGGTGGTCATCAGTCTGTTTTGCTGGACGATTGCCGCGCTGCCGTGGGTACTGAAACACCATGGCCTGAAACCGTTCCTTCAAAAATACTGGCTGCAACTCGCCGGAGCCATCGGAGCGGGCTTGCTGGTGGTGGTGGTATGTTATACCCCTTTCGGAACAGCCTCCTTTTTCCGTACGTTCGCGGACTATCAAACCGGCGCAGGCCACGACAAACCGTTAGGGTTCTACCTATACATGCTGGCGGCTCCGAAACAGGCGATCGGCCACTGGTGGTGTGAAGGCGGTATTCTGATTCTGGCGCTGTGCACCTTTCTTAAGAACGGCCGGATGCGCGGTCGCTTCCTGGCCTCCGCCGGGCTGCTGCACCTGCTGGTTATTTCCCTGATTGCCTACAAAACCCCATGGCTGGCCTGCCTCGGCTGGTTTCAGCTCTGCATCGCCGCCGGTTACGGGACGGCCCAACTGCTGCAGATTTCCGGAACGCGCCGGAAATGGATACCGATCGCAGCCATCGCCTCGTTGCTGCTTTTTCAATTCCAACAGACCCGCGCGGCCCTGCGCTTCGAGTGGGACAGCCGCAATCCCTATGCCTATGTTCCAACCGTCAAGATGATCGAACAACTGCCCCGTTTTCTGCAAAACCTTCAGGAAGCGGCAGACAACAACCCGCCAGTGATCGTCATTGGTTCGCAATACTGGCCGTTGCCGTGGTACCTGCGATCGGTCGGGGAAGTCGGCTACCTGCCGGAACTGCCCGTTGACGCTCCTCAGCGTCCAATCCTGCTGCTCATGCCCACGCTATCCGAATCGGATGTCAAAAAACTGGAAGCCACACACACACTGATACCGCATGGACTTCGCGCCAATGCCCCCATGCTGATTGCCGTGAGAAACGATCTATGGAACACCTATTTACAACAGACGCCATGAACTCCACCTTTACCCTCCGGCTTCATCATCCGGATCGTGCAACGGCAGAGCGACTTGCCGGCGCCTGCTTCGTGCAACTCGAAATCCTGGAGGCCAAACTCAGCCGCTTTCGCCCCGACAGCGAAATCAGCCGAATCAACCGGATGGCATCCGGCGAACGGCTGCTGCTTTCAGAGTCCACCTATCGCTGCCTGCAGCTCGCCATGGCCGCGCATGCCGCCACCGCGGGCCTTTTTGATGTCACTCTGGGCCAATGGACCGGGAAAGCCGATCATGCGGAGCCTGTAAAGGGGCAACTGCAGCTTGTACCTGACCAGCCCTGCATCTATTGCACACAGGCCGGTCGACAGCTCGATCTTGGCGGAATCGGCAAGGGGTTCGCTCTGGATGAAATGGCCAAAACCCTCGGGGAACTCGGCCTCGAATCGGGCCTGCTCAGCGCAGGCACCAGCACGCATCTGGCCATCGGTCCGGAAACATGGTCCATCACGCTGCAGGGCGACAGCGAAACCCTGCCCCGTAAACTCTGCAGACAGGCCATGAGTACCAGCGGCATCGACATGCAGGGATCCCACGTTATCCATCCCGACATGTACCGCGCGCCCGACTACCATTTCAAACGCATCTGGCTGCTTGCAGAAACCGCGACGCTTGCCGATGCCTTTTCCACCGCCTGCCTGCTGATGAATCCAGACGAACTTTCCCGTTTTTCCCAGGTCCGCCCCGATCTGGGTATTTATGCAGAAACCACACGGAACCGGATTTCCCGGATCGGCCGGGACTGATGGCAATGCAACTCCCCTCTCCGCGGGGTTAGGGGCGTGTCTTCTCGCTGACCGGTGTAAGATGAATGATTGCGCCGGTCGGCACCGCAGTGTACTGAAGCGTTCCGTCAATAACGGCAACCTCGCATGTTGTCTTTCCCTGCGAGACGGTGCAGGCCGACCAGGTGTCGGGCACTCGGGTGATGAGCGTCAAGGGGAGATCGTACAACGTCGGGTCCGCGTTGCATGTGAGTCGAAGCTGAATGCCGCGCTCGTTCGCCTTCACCACGTTTACCCGCGCGGTCTCCCGTTCGGTCGCATACTGGTGCCAGGAGATGGGGTCGGTGATCCAGAGCTCTGAGCGGCGCTCAACCAGTTTATCGAGCACGGCTGTGAACAGATCCATGGGCACGACATGCCAGTCACCCCCGACGCCGTGAAAGTCAATGTGGCCCATCTCGCCGCTGATCACGGCCTGATCAATCACGGCGTAGAGTTCCTCCACACTATTGCCCTCAAACGGAGGCCCCCAGAACCGGGGGCGTTCAATAAGGTTATGTTTTTTGAGCGAGGCCGCCATTTCTTCATCCGAAAGAAGCCAATGGTCCGACGGAAGCCCCCCGGGTTTCGCGTACGAAATCAATCGGGGCATCGGCAGGTTCGGACAGCAACGTGCGATCTCTTCGTTGCATAGCGCCAGTTCCCGATCCCACGCATCAACGCTGAGAGCCCCGATATGGGTGTACGTATGGTTGGCGAGAACCATGCCGGCGGCCTTCACTTCCGTGCGCCACTCCAGCTGCTGGCTCTTATACTTCTTCTGCCCCGGATTAATATAGAACGTGCCGATCAGATCCCTCTTTATCAGTTCAGGAATGGCATGATCGATATGACTGACCAGACTGTCATCAAACTCCAGCAGGAAAACAGCCTGCTTCCCATCCTGCCATTTACACACGTCGGTCTTCCCGGTTATATCCGTGCCGGCCACCTCTGCTCCTGCCGATAAACAACCCGTCACAAGCACAACAGCCGCCAGCCCGAGGAAATAAAGGAAGCAGAAAGTAACGTTCCGGTTCATTGGCTCTGCCTTGTCCAGCAGGTTCCCGAGCCGCTCAGGGCAACGCCAGCCCGCCGCTGACCTTCCACTTCAGGAAAGGAACCATGTAGGTGTCGAGGCCGGCAGCGCCCGGGTGAACCCCGTCGGGAATCGCCGCTTCGAAAGCGGACAGGTCGTTTGCCTGAAGCGCTGCCCAGGTTGGGTGATGGTCGATCAGCAGGAGATTCCGATCGGCCGCAACACTGCGGTACATGGCGTAGTAGTCAGACAGATAGGGCCGCTTGGTTGCGGACAGTCCGCTTCCCGCGGGCGGCGGTGAGTCCCAGACCGTGTTCATGGTCTGGAGAATAATTTCGCAGTCCGGATTTTCGGCCAGGATGGAATCGATCATGAATTCCAGATTATCCCGAGCCTCCTGCACGGAGAGTGACGGAGTCGGGGGATCGTATAGGAAAGCGTCGTTCATAGCGAACTCGATGAAGATGACGTCCGGGTTATGGTCGAGTACCTTGGCCTGAAGCTGCGCCACCCCCTCGGCGGAATTCTTTCCGCTCAGACCACTGTTGATCAAGGTAACCTGGCCGGGGTAGGCCGCGCCGAGCCAGCTTCCCAACCGTCCAACCCATGCTCCGTTGGCGGTCAGACTGGTGCCGTACACAATCATCGTGATGTGATCGCCGCTGGCCAGATCGGTCAAGAAATTCAGGGGCTGCCCGGCCACAAGCGCACGGAAGAAGCGGCGATCTCCTGTGGTGTCCAGCGGCCGGTCAAAGGCCTCCAGCACGACCGACTCATCCTGCAGTTCAAACTGCAGTGCGGCCGTGGCCGCATCCGGTACGTCAATACGCGGGCCGGAGAGAAAAATATCCTGGACTTCCGACTCCTTGTGGAGATCGAAATACTCCGGATGCAGCTGAATCCCCGCGACGAAGGCGGCATCGGATTCATCGGGATCAAGGCCCAATTCAACTTCGCGGAGGTCCGTCAGTCCGTCCTCATCGCTGTCCGTCGTTTCGTCGATTGCGGCAAAACCTACCGCGTCCGCCACCACATAGCCGTTGGCTCCGGTGTTGAGAATCCGCACGCCTTCTCCGGCGGCGCCGGAGAAGGGGTAGATTCCGAGCAGGTTCCACACGCCGCCATCGGAACGCTGGTCAACCTGTTTGACGGCCAGTCCGTTGGCCTGGTTGATTTCGATCGGTACGTTCGAGGCGCGATTGTCGTGCGATGTCCAGCGCAGGTAAACCCGATAGTATCCGCTTCCGAAAAAGGGAAAGAAGACGTTTTTGGTTCCCTGGCCCGCATTGTTGTCGCGCAGGTAATCCGATCCGGCAAAGCCCGGCGTCGTGCTGGCGGAAAGCCAGCTCCCGGTGATCTGCACCTCGGCGTCGGCATTATCGATCACGGTTTCCGGTTGAGGCGGAATCGGGTCACCGAGCGCCTGCCCGGCGGCGATCAGAACCGGGCGAAGTTCTGTGTAGTCAACCTGCTGCACGGAACTTCCATGGTCTAGCGCGAGATCGGCGGCAATGGCTGCGGACTGAGCAAGAGTCATGAAGACCGGTTCCATACGAATCGATCCGAAGGCGATGTGCGAGGCCGAAAGGCTCCACGGAACGAGAAGATTAGTGCACTCATTTTCCTTGGGGACAATGGCACGATAGGCAATGGGATATGGATTGGAAAGCTTGGACTGGACGTCCCCTTCATTACGAACCTCACCGTTAACAACCTGTCGACGAACGTTATGGGAATCCATCGCATAGGCGCCCATCGCAATTGAATCGTAAGCAACCTGCACGCCCCGGCAGTAATCTTCGGTCATTACGAAATCCGAAACCATTCGTCGGCCTTCCCGGACATAAATCTGCCACGGCCAGTGGTCGTTATCGGTAAACTCATCCACCGGAAGCCCCCAGCTTCCATAGCTGTTGCGGATCGTTTCCGGTACACGCGGATGGTTCTGCAGGGTCCAGATCAGGCCGCGCTGCCAATTTTCGTGTGCTTTCGCAACGGCTGCACGTTCGGCATAATTCAGGGTTGGCCAACTCCAGTCAGGACCATAGTTTTTCCCAATAAAGTCGGTGGAGATGCCGCCCGTGTTGTTCGAATCAGTCTTCCGGTTCGGCATCAGGGAAAACTTGAAGAATCCCGCAGTCTGCCCCGCTTCTATCGCACGGAAGAGCAATTCATAGTCGGCTTCGTTATAGTCCGCCGGCTGCGGTACCATCACCCGGTTGGCCTCCACATCCGTCAATACCATGCGGTAACAGTAGGATTGCAGGCGGTGATCCGCGGCGCCATCCGTGCCGACCGGATCGGATCCGACGCCGGCAATAAGTCCGCTGGAGGAATCGCCCGGCACAACATAGGGATCAATTCCGGAAGGAAGCTGATTCTTCACGGCGCGTTCGGTCTGAATTCCGTTATAGGCTTCGCCGTAAGCGGCATTTGCCTCGCGTCCAATCACAAAGCTGACTCCGGCGCCCGGCAAGAGATCTCCTTCATAGGTCGCATCGATGAATATCGAACCGGGAAACTCGCGTCCGTCATCAAGCGTCAGACTGGTGATCTCGGTGCCGGATTTATTGATCCCGTCTTGCAGATCAAGCTGCCCCTGTACCAGAGTCACTCCTGCGTCGTAAAGGAGATCGTTAAAGATCTGTTCCGCAACCCCGGGCTCGAAAATCGAGGCGATTCCCAGCGAGGAGTTGAAGGCCGGTCCGCTCTGCCCGGACATGCTGAGATTCATGCTCTGCCAGTCCCACGCGGCAGCGTCCTGATAATAATCATAAACCGCCTCGTAGAATTCACGACTGATTCCGCCGAGGATATCGGGATCGCCCAGATCAGTCCATCCGAGCCCGCTGGACGTCATTCCGCCCAGATGTTCGATCGGAGAAATGAGCACGACCGAGCGGCCGGAGCGGGCCGCCTGAACGGCGGCAGCCACGGCACCGGAGGGTCCTCCATATACCACGATATCGTGGTGCGGTTCCTGCGCCGAAAATGCCGTGGCCAGCGTTGCAAGAAGTACAGCTAAAGAACTCTTAAACTTGGAAAATATCATAGTGATGCCCCTGAAAGGATGAACCGGAGAAAGTTTTTTCCGGGCTCCAGCTCCATCCTGCGATGGATTGTTTCATAATGCTGCCACCAGAGCAGGTCGTCGCTCTGCTGAATTTCAAAAACCAGTTCAGCGGTGCCTTCCTGTGCTTCGATGACCACGCCGTGGTCTACCGAGCTCAGGATGCCGGTTCGAGTGAACAGGCCGAAATAATCCGGGTGTTCCTGGACAGCCGCGATCAGCGCCGCATCCGACACCGCCGGGTTGAGACCGAGTTCCAATTCCTGCATGTTGGTCAGGCCGTCTCCATCCGGATCTTCAGACGTAAAGGGTGCGATATCGGCAAAGGTTTCTCCAATGCGCAATTCATCGACTTCCAATGTCGCCCCATTTTGCCCGGCGATCCGGATTCGATCGAAACTCAGGTCAGCAGCCGACGTGGTCAGGACAGGATCGCCAACAGGACCGGTCAGCAACGGATCCAAGTACAGCTCCAGCAGGTCGGTTCCATCCGGTGCGCCATTCGCAATGAGATGGAGTACAATGAAATAGGTTTTCCCGAACTCCCCTACTCCCGAATCGATAATCGTACTCCCATTATTCAAGGCAATGTTCGCACTGGTGGTTATGCTGGGATTGCTGATCGCGAAGATCGAGGAGGAACCTCGATAGAAGTTGATCCCTTCATACAGATTGTTGGAAGCGGGTAGACGGAATAGAAATGAGATCCACACGTTGACGAGCGGACCATTGGCAAAGTCCCGGTAATTCTTGGTCGTGGCTGAACCCGTGGTGGCAAGACTCAGTCCCGAAACACTCAGGACGTTAAAGTTGGAGTCGAAGTAGCTGAGCTGGACCGGCACAATCACACAGGACTCACCATCCTGCGTCCATGCCCCGCTCCAGCCGGATCCCCCGTCTTCCCCTGTCAGGTTTCCCTGCGCATAGTCAAACGGCTCATCTACCAACAACTCCGCAAAACACGGCATGGTCAGCGCCGCTAGCAGAACAGGAATAATTTTTGGTATCATCATAATTTCGAATAGCTGATTACTGGTTACTTTTCTCATTCAAGGGAATAGAAGATACCCCAGTCTGTAAAATGGCTGTATCGTCAGTATTGATGATTTGGACGGTCCACGGCAGGAACCGAAGGGTGCCGGTTCGTGAATACGAACAGAGATCCAGAGGAACGGCTCAGAGTTCATTGCGCGCCGCGATTCCAAGCTGAATTTCAAAACCGTTCAGCAAACCGATTTATACTCGCCGGCCGAAGAAGGAGCAGGTTGAACGTCAATCTCGCAGAAAGAAATCTCAGCGTCCGCCCGTTCAATCCTCAGCCATCGGGCCAGTGTTTTCGGATTGAGGTTCCACTCCCGGCAGAACTCCGCCGGTGTCATGCCCGAAGCATGAAATTCCCCGATCAGATCCCTGCGCTCCTCATCCGTATACGAAGCCCGCCCCGACACCTTGTTTTCATTCGCATCCATGCCTGACAAAGTATCAGGCTCTGCTTGAACTGACTACGAGGTCGCCGAAAAGACGCATACCGTTTCAAATTGGCGAAACTCATTCATCTTTCATCAGGCGCTACATTTCCGCGCCGATCGACTCCGCTCAATAAACACCATCATTACGTATTCCAGTCGGATGCTACGGCGAGACGGTTCGATAGAATGCCCGGTCAGCAGGTGCATTGGTGTCAATGAACGTCGCCTCTCCGGTTCCGGGACCGGTCAGCATTCCAATATCCTGCCACGACTCTTCCATCAGATTCATTGTCTGTTGTACGCGATAGCGGTAACCGGAGGCCGCAGGAAAATCGAGACGCAACCCCTCCGGCGTATTCCCCAGTTTGATACCCGAGGGACTGGGCACTGCGGACGGAACCGAGATGATCAAATCACTGAATTTAAAATCCTGGCCATCTCCCGGAGTCGCCGGACCGTTCGTTCGGAAGAATGTCACCCCGGTAATTGGCGCCCCCGAAACCTGCCCGCTGAAGCTTGCCCCCGTTGCCAGATCGCTAAATGTATAATCGGTATCGCTGGTCAGCGTGAACCGGTAGTTGACCCTTTGCAGATAGGCATATTTGAAATTTACCGCGCTACCTGTGGAGGTAACGTCGTCACTGAACCAACCGTTATTGGAATTGGCTTCATTGCCGTTATGCCAATAGCTGAACACGGAATTCCCTTCGGCATCTTCCAGCTGGAATCCGTTGCGGTTCCCTGTATCCAGATTGTTGAACTGAAGCTGGACCTCCAATGAACTGCCGACGGGCAGCGGCATGGCAAACGTTCGGGAGGCGGTGGATTGGCCGCTGGCGGTGTTGTTCCAGATCGTAAACATCGGTTGCGCATCACCGCTGATATAGTTGCCACCACCGGCAAGACGGAATACCCATGGTTCAAAGCCAAAGCCTTGATTACCGACAAACCCCGACGCGGGACTATAGTTGGCGGCGGAATCCTCGGCGAGGATACCATTGGTATTGCCGATGAGATGGAGATGGGCGACCTGACTGTAGGCGCTGGCTACCGGGTTGGAGGCAACGACCCAATAGTAACCCTCATCACCGGCTTCAAGATTGTATCGTGTGAGCGTTATGTCGTTGGCTCCGGGGATTGGATGGTTATCATGATACCACTGGTAGGTGATCGGCATTCCATTCGTGGCTAACACGCTGAAATCAACTGTATTTCCCGCCGCCGAAACCCGGTTCGCGGGTTGGGTTGCGAAGACCGGCGCAAGGGAATCTGAACGGTCGGGCACCACCTGCAGCGCAACCATCGAGCTGATGCAATCCCACGATAACAGGTTGTACGAAGTCGGCGTTTGGTGGAGCCATTCGCACCAGGACAGATTATCGGTGGTGCGGCGCACATTCCATGCGGCGTCGGCATTTGCCTGCAACCACGGCAGGTAGAGGTATTGATAATTCCGGTTCATCATGAACTTCGCGATCCATCGCATGCCAATGGCGTTGAAGCCGGAGTTGTTGTTATCCGGCCCGTATTCGAACATGATCTTGTATCCATCCGGGCCTTCGTTGCCCATATTGTTCATCGTATAGTCTGCGGCGAGCACCGCACTGGCCACATCACCGAGCAAATCCGCTGCTGCGACGAATGTCCCCTGATTGTACGTGGTTGCGAAGGTTTCCAACGTACCGTTTATCTTGATGCCGTCGTAGACCGCGCCATTGGACGAATTGAACAGGACCGCCTTTTGCCAGTCGTAGATATCCTGCGCCTTGGTGAGATAGCCTGTATCGCCGAGTGCTTCATAAAGGTAGTAGGCAGCGATGACGGCCGGACCGTTGACGGCGGCGTTCTTTTCCGCGTTGGTCGTCCTCCAATACAAGCCACCGCCCAAAGCGGAGTCCCAAGCCCGCGCATACATCATATCGAAGTTGGCCTTGGCGATGGATCTGTAGGTTGTGTTGCCTGTATGCTGATACCCGCGCAAATAGGCAATGCATGCCCACATGATGTCGTCGTTGAATTCATTCCAGGACCAGTACGTTCCATTATCGTTGCTGAAACCGTTCAAGAGGTTGTTGATGATTAAGAGGTAATTTGGAGAGGGATTTCGTTCATAAGCATCAATCGCTCCTTCAATCTCTTCCGCTTGTCCCCAGAAATAGTTCGCCCCGCTTCCCGGGTTATACTGGCTCACCGTATAATGCGCTTTCCCGGCAGCAAAGACCGAATAGAACGCCGCATTGTAGGCGTCAAACGCAGCCCGGGCCCGTGACGACTCTTCAGAGGTTATAGCGAGGGAGGTAAACTTAAAATCCTGACCGCCGGAGAGAGGCGTTGACGATCGATTTTCCCTTAAAAACCTTACCTGGCTGATTGATCCCGAAATCGTGCCGCTGATACTTGCACCGGTGGACAAGTCGGTAAACGTATAATTTGTGGCGCTGTTCAACGTGAAGGCAAACGAGTCCAGTTGTGCGTAATCATAGGCAAAGCCCGAAGCAGTGCCGTCGGTCACCACCGCATCCGTGTAATGTCCGTCCAGATTATCGCCCCCCTGATGCCAATAGCTGAAAAGCACATTTCCCGAAGCATCCAGAAACTGAAATGCATTCCGGTTCGGAGCGGATGCGGAAGCCGGATCAAGAACATTCATCATGAGCTGAACAGAAAAGGTCTGCCCCGCAGACAACCCGCTGTTCAACGAACGAACGGCCCACGACGAGGAATTCGGGATACTATTCCAGATGGCGAAGGTTGCAGGCGGACCGGAGCTGATATATTTGCCGCCGCCATCGGTGCCGGTTGCCCACGGCCCGAATCCGAATCCCTCGTTACCCGAGAAACTGCGGTAGCTTTGCGCCGCATCAAAAGCATTTGTCACGATTTGAGCAGATGCGTTTCCGGCAGTACCGGAAAAAACGACGAACACAAGAGTGATCACTGCAGTGAATTTGAGCAAGTACATGGTCGATGCTTTCTTATTCCCTGAAACCTTCGGTATTTTGCAGGCGGAGACTTTCACGCTTAACGGCGCCCATCCACAGAGACGGAACCGAATGACGGGCCGTCGGCTCGGGCCCAGGACGAATTAATTTCCATCTGGCTCAGGACTTTATCGGGGATCTCAGCCATCTTGAAAATCGGAAGAATCGGACGTTCAATGGAGGAAGGTTCTTTTGTATCGGGATTCACGAATGTCTCAAGCGAAACCGGATATTTAACCCCTTGCTTCTGAATATACAGCTGACAGAAAAAATATCCGCCCGGTTCTTCCCCGATAAGCACTTCCATGGGAACCGGCTTCCCTTTCTGCAGGTAAAACCAATCGCCGATTACGCAGCCCTTTCCTCCGTCATAACTCTGGTATTTTTCGTTTTCCGGATCACTGCTTTGCCAGTCGCCCAGCATTCCAAAGGAAGCATCAATCACAATATCCTTTTTCACCCGGACCACCATGATGTCATCCGCGCGACCGACAAAACGATACTTTCCGCTTTCAGGCGCCGTGATCTGTCCGCGGTACCAGGCAACCCACTCCATCGGCTGAACCTGATCCTGCACTCCGAAGGCCTTTGGCGCTTCGTCCGCACGAATCTGGGGAATCATGAAAGAGGATGCATATTTTTCGCGCGGTGCCATGAAATAGTCATCCAGACGGCCGGCATTCCAACCGTTGATAAAGCGAGCCACGGCCGCCCTGTACAACCGTCTGGATTCCTGAAAATGGGGATCGTCCCATTCTCCATTGGCCGCATTAAACAATTTCCCGATTTCCGAAAGCTCGCCGTTTTTGGTCTGTTTCAGATCGTAGAAGCGGCCGACAAACTCGTCGCCTTTTCCTCTGCGGTTGCTGCCGAACACATCCATATCAAACTCAAATCCCGGACTGCCGAGGCCGCCGCCGGCGCCGGCGCCCATCCCTCCCGGAACCCCGACAATTTCCGGCATGGTGATTGTGACGTTTTTCAGGGTCGGTTTCGCAATTATGTTCTGTCGAAGTTTGGGAGCCTGGGTCTTTTTCTGATTCTTGACCGGAACCTGCAGCTTGCGCAGTTTCATTTGCGGACGCGAAACATCTGTTCCGACAAACCCCGGATCCGGCTTTATGTACACCCTGACCGCCACGAAGGTGACTGCCACGACAGCAAGCAACGCATGAATCAGGACACTCACGGCAAATGCACTGGATTTTTTATGGCAGAGGAAGAATCTCTTCTGCTGCGTTTTGTCCTTCATATCAATCACTCAGAAAAATAGAAAAGTGCGAAATTAAACAGGATCCTGCGGAAGCAGGATCCTGTTGATTCAATGCGACAGCATGAACAGCTTACCTCATCAGACGGCGACGCAAGAACAGCGCACCAAGACCAAACGCCCCGACCAGACTGATCGTGGCCGGCTCCGGAATCACTGACAGGTTGTCAAACCGCTGATCACTGCCATCGCCGCCGGCGGTAAAGACCTGAATACCGTCAATGGATGAACCGGTGAATGTACCGCTCCAGGATTCAAGAAAAGCACCAGGATTGGGATTGTTGTCTCCACCCTGTGCGAAACCGGGGTTGCTCCCCGCCGTGATGCTCATTGAGTAGGAGTTGGCGCCGGTAAGCGTGAATGCGACTTGGATAATATCACCGCCGTTCCACCGCATCGAGGTATCCGTATACCCCGCCGAAGCCGTATCGGTATGCGACCAATAATCACCCCCGCCAAGAAACGAAAATTCAGCCTCGGTGGTGATTCCATCCAGCAACCGAATGCCCACTCTTTCTCCGCTAGCGATGTTAGCATAGGTATAATCGATTGAAACAGACTGCCCCACCGTCAGGGCGCCGCCGGCATATGTATGGGTTGCCTGAGTTTCGCTAAACCCTCCATCCACAGACGCATCCCGATCCCAAATAGCCCACATGCCCACGTTGCCATCGTAAGAATCGCCTTGGTAAAAGCTTCTGTCAGCCCCGCCAAAACCGGTCACCGTCCAGACATCCGTATCACCATTTCCATCCGGTGCCGATCCAGGACTGTCGGACGCCGAATACGACGCCAACATGGACGCGTTAGCAACTGAGGCAACCATGCACCCCATCATTAATAGCAAGCTTACTTGTTTCATACTGTATTCTCCTTTTGTTTGTTTTCGCCTACATCTCTTCGGGAGATGGGACAAATTGAAGGCCATGCCCAGGACAGCCCATCCGGACCTGTTACAACTTGATGCGGAAAAACGCCGCTGAATTCGTGGCAGGCCTTGTTTGAGGATTGTCCTGATTTGCAGAATTGATCCACTCCTCGGTTAAGGAGGGGGTCTCCTGCAATGTGCCGGAGCCGGTCCAGGAGATCTCCAAATTGGAACCGCCCATTGGCAGGATGTAGATGAAGCTTTCCGGCACCGTGTCGGAAAAACCCACCCCCTCAGCCGTTGCCGCCATGACGATATTGGTAAATTCAGATGCAGCCGTTCCGTCCCCGCAGCGCAGATGAACGCTGTCGAACGATACATTGTGAGAGAAGCTGAACGCCTTGCCGGCATTGACAGCATCGTCCTCCGGGAGGGAAAAGTCTGGATCCAGCCAGATCGTAACGTTGTCATTGGTGCCGTCAACAAACTCAATCTTCGAAACCATCGTATGCCACTCACCCAGCACCACCGGTACCGCCGGTGTCAGGTTGGTAACAATCGTGTTTTCCACGTCAATGCTCCAGTTTGTGGAGACCCAGCCGTTGCCGATCAGCATGATTTCTTTACCGCCCCGATAGAAGTGCATACCGCCATAGGCGCCGCCCCCGCCGGTTTCGCCGTTCACATCATCAAACTTCATTGTAAAGCGGGAGTAGAGAGTGTTGGTCGATGCGTCCCCGTAATTATCACTCAGCCATCCATTGGCGCTGGTCCAGATTGCGGAACCGGATCCTCCTCCACTCACACTGACAATGCCGTTTGTCGATTCAGCATATATTGCAGGCAGCGACGGATAGGTATCCACGGTAAACGTCCAGCTGGAGGAATAGGGGGTTGAGTGCTCATCGACAAGATTGACCTCGACATCGTGTACAGAACCCGGAGCAAACTCGACGGCCGGCTGATAGCTCATGATTAGGGAGTTGCTGCCCAATGCAAACGAGGGAGAAACCTCGGTACCGTCCAGCAGCATGGTCACATCGTTACTGCTGATGGTGTAGGCGCCGTAAACCACTTCCACCCCGACCGGCGAGGCGGCAGAAGCGGTCAAAGAGCCGTAACCGGGAACAAAATTCTGAAACTGCGGGGAAGTCGCATCCGGAAGAATGGCAAGGTTGTCAAAATACTGATCACTGCCCCACCCTCCTTCGGTATAGATCTGAATCCCGTCAATGGCAGAACCGGTAAATGTTCCTGTCCAGAAATCGCTTTCATCACCTACAGAAGGATCATCCCCGCTGTTCGACCCACGGGTGACGCTCATGGAGTAAGCATCAACATCGGTCAGCGTGAAAACCACCTGAAACAGGTCTCCTCCGTCCCACTCCTTGTAGACACTCAGGAACTCATTGGTTCCCGTATCAAAATGGGAATAATCCTGTTCACCGCCAAGAAAGCCGAATTCCACTTCGGTCGTAGTTCCGCCAAGAAGGCGAATGCCGACTCTTTTACCGGAATCAATATTGGCATTGGAATAGTCGATTGAAACAGATTGCCCCACCTCCAGCGCACCGCCGGCAAATGTATGCGTCGCATACGTTCCCTGTTCCGTATCGCCGGCATCCCAAATGGCCCACACATGGGGATCACCATCATATGTCCCGCTCAAATAATTGCCGCCGTCGCCGGTCACCGTCCATACATCAACCGAGTTTTCATTCCCGTCCGGTGCCGATGCGGGGCTGGCCGAAGACGTATACGAAATAACCGTAGACGCATTCGCGACAGCTGCTGCCATACACATCGCAACCAACAAGAAGAACACTTCCTTCACGCTTTTCATCTCCACTCCTCCTGATTTATCGTAGTTTCTGCTTCATCAGTTTCAGCTGACAAAATCCATTACACACTTCAGATGCAAAGCAACTCTCCCGGCAGCAAGAGCATGACCGCCGGATTCCGCTTTTCAGCGGATGAATTGAATGCTTCTCTATTTTTAAGGGCGAAATGACGGCGGTCGAACGGACAAAAAAAATCAGAAAAAAGATGAAGGGGCATCCGCCATGAGCGACGATGCACATACTTGCAGCGCGTGATCTCGGAAATGCAGTTTTACGGCGCGGTTATGCGGTAAAAGGCCTGATCGCCCGTCGGATCGGAATCCGTGAATTCAACGGCATAAAACGTTGCCTTGACGTTTTCCACATCATCCCACGCCTCGTTGAGATCGCTCGTTCGCTGGATGCGATACGACAGACAGGGTGTGACGGAAAAACGGATCTTCACGCCGGAATCGACCGTCGTAAAAGCCGCCGCAAGATTTTCAGGCGAGTATATCACGGGACCGTTAAAATTAAAGTCGTTGCCGTTGCTGCTCGTACCCGAACGGCCGTTTGCCCGCAAGAAGGTCACCCGACGAATGGCTCCGTCGGGCATGCTTCCGCTGATCTGCGCGCCCGTGGTGATGTCTTTAAAGGTGTAGGTAGAGGCACTGTTCAACGTGAACACAAAATCATTCATCTGACTGTAGTTATACGCAAAGCCGATCGCGGCATGCGTTCCGGTCGCATCCTTATAATGGCCGTCATTCACATCGCCGCCGACGTGATAATAGCTGAACAGCACGTTTCCAAGCGAATCAGCAAGCTGAAATGCGTTCGTGTTGCCGGAACCGTCCAGACTATTGAACCGGAGCTGGATAAAAAGAGACTGGCCGGACTCAAGCGGTTCTCGGAAAGACCGGGACGCAACCGAGGTTCCGTTGATGGCGGAATTCCAGATACCGAACTGCGGATTGTCACCGCCGCTGGCGTAGCTTCCGCCGCCGGGCGTATCAATCACCCAGGGCTCATAGCCGAATCCCTGATTTCCTGTGTACCCTTCAGCGGCATAGTTGACGGCCGAATCCTCGGCAATCAGGCCGTTCAGCGGATCGAGCCCGAATGCGAGCGCCTGCCCCCACTTCAGGGCATCAAACGGCAATCCACCGTTGAGCCACATGAATCCGCCGGTAATCCCGAGCGTTTCCTGCCAGTACCGCATTTTCGCCGTGACCTCCGGTGCGGAAGAGGTATTTCCCCACAATCCCGGATATACCTTTAATCCGCCGAAGGCGGCATTCCAATCGGCCGGATTGTTGTAGGCGCCGCCGTCATAGCACTGAAGATAGACCGCATCCACAGTTGCCCCCAGCTGCGCCTTTACGCTGCTCCAGAAACTCCGGGCCGTGTAGGGACACAGCGTTACCTTGAGCCCCATTCCGGCCAGCATTTCACCGAACGCCACGGCAGAATCCGTGTCATAGACATGCTCATCATCATACTGGATCGCGTCCACACCCGTTGCATTTTTCAGCGCGAGAAAATTGTCGTAGAGCACGCTTCCGGGAGCCGTACCGTTGCTGTCGACAAAACTCCGGATCGTATCAAACGACAAATCTCCCCAGCCGCCGATGGCCATTTCAATCCGGTTAACGGCCGGACGGAGCGATGACAATAGACGCCCCCAGTCAGGATCGCCCACATAAATGCCGTCGACCACCACCCGCTTGTCATTAAAATAGAGATCTCCGTTTGGATAGACATGGAGCGCAAAAAGAAAAACCGTATTGAACCCGGATGCACGGGCCTCGGCAGTAACATCACTGGGCGGATATAGGTCATCACCGACATAGATCCCTTTCAGTGCGCCATCTCCGGTCAGCTCAACGGTATTGGCAGGAACGGCCACAACACATCCCCACATTGCGATCGAAATTGAAACGATTTTCAAAGCTCTGTTTTTCATAATCAACGTACTTTCTATTTAAATAGCAGGTGCCCTTCTATCGATTACCGAAGTTGGATACGGCCTCTGTAAAGGTGTTCTCCAACTTCAGCGACAGTGTCTTCCGGATATCGCGGGAGGAGGCTCCGACCAGGATTTCATAGGTACCGGCATGTGCCGTCCACTGACGGGCCGACTCGTCGTAATAGGAAAGATCCCGCGGGGTCAGCCGGATCTTCACAACCTTGGTTTCCAACGGCTTCAGCGAGACGCGAGCAAACCCCTTCAGCTCACGCAGCGGCCGGTCCACCATGGGAGACGGATCCTGCACGTAAAGCTGTACAATTTCGGCGCCTTCGGTCTTTCCGGTGTTTGCCACGCGGACAGCTACCCACACCTCTCCATCAGCATCCAGCGCCGGAGCCGACAACTGCGCTTCTTTGTAGTCAAATGTCGTGTAGGATAATCCATAACCGAAGGGAAACAGCGGCTGGATACCGGCCTTATCAAAATGACGATATCCGACATAGATTCCCTCCGCATAGTCAACCTGATGATTTTCGCCCGGAAAATTCGGGGTATCGGAATAATCCGCGCGGTTCACCGCCAGAGTATCGGGAAGCTTACCGGAAGGATTCACCCGGCCAAACAGGATGGCCGCCAGCGCCGCACCGCCCTCCTGGCCCGGAAGCCACGCCTCGATGACGGAAGGCACCTCTTCAATCCAATCGTTCATGGCCACCGGGGTCCCGTTGTTTAAAATCACAATGGTACGCGGATTGGCAGCAACGGCGGTACGGATCAACCGTTCCTGACCACCGGGCAGATCGTATGACACCCGGTCCTGCCCTTCCCGTTCGCCTCCCATGGTCGATACACACAGGATGGTAACATCAGCGGCCTTTGCGGCTTTCGTAATCGAGGATTCGACGTTCGGGCGGCTGAACCATTCCATGCGGGCCAACGCGTTTCCGCCTCCCTGGAAATAAAGGATCTCAAGCCGATAGGTTTTGCCCTGCTCCAGCTCCAGGCTGGCGCTGGAGGTGTCACCGGGGCTCGGAATCCAGTGATCAATAATCGTTTTACCGTCAAGGAGCACCCGGTATCCATCGTCGCCGGAAAACCGGAGCTGGTAGTAGCCGGATTCATCGGGACGCAGTTCCGTGCTCCAGCGCACGCTGTAATCTTCCGACGGAACGTCCGGAGCCGGCGAGCCGGGGCCGCTGATGCGAGGCTCATCCTCTATCTGTGAAGCGACGGGCGCTCCGCTGACATCGCGGTTCGAGAAATACTCGGCAAGGAATCCGTGCCGGTCCCGCTTACCCGGAGGCGTGAGCCAGCTTGCCGGCATATTAAAATGCTTCAGCTCCGTATTCACATAATCCACGTTCACCCGGGGGGCTTCAGTCGCAATACCGTCCAGCAGGGACGTGCTGCGCAACGGATGCACTTCAGGACTCCCCAGTCCGGCAAACTGAAGATGTTTTGCGCATTCTCCAATGACGGCGATATTCCGTATCTTTTTCGAATTCAAGGGAAGCAGGCTGCGGGAGTTTTTTAGAAGAACGATTCCTTCCGCGGCAATCTCGAAGGCAAGATCACGATGCTCATCCGAATTGACCAGCGAATGGTCCATCGGAAGGTCTCCTTCCAGCAGTCCCAGCCGGATGATCGTGCGCAGCATGCGGCGCACTGATTCATCTATCGCTGCCTGCGTGATGGTTCCATCCTTCAACGCCGCATTGATCATTTCCGGATTCACATGGTTGCCCCACGGCATTTCAACATCATTACCGGCCTGCACGGTAGAGGTTGCATGTACGGCTCCCCAGTCCGAAATCACGACACCATCGAATCCCCAGTCCTCTTTCAGTACATCAGTCAGGATATACGCGTTATCGGTAACGTACCGTCCATTGATGCCATTATAGGATGACATAACCGAAACCACGCCGGCCTCTTTTACCGCCGCTTCGAAGGCAGGGAAATAGATTTCACGCAGGGCGCGTTCACTGACATTAACGTTGATTTCGCCCCGGTCCGTTTCCTGATTGTTGCAGACAAAGTGCTTGATACAGGCACCGATACCGGCGTCCTGCTGGACGCCGTTGATGTATGCAATGGCCAGACGGGCCGCCAGATACGGATCTTCGGTAAAATATTCGCCGTTGCGCCCGCCCATGGGACTCCGATGAATATTCACCGCCGGACCGAGCAGAATCCGGGATCCAGCCGAACCTTTGTTGATGGCTTCGATCGCAATGGCCTCACCCGTTCGTCGGATCAGCTCCTGATTCCAGGTGGCGGCCATGGTGACCGCACCGGGAAATGCGGTCGCTGGTCCTTCCTGAAATGCCCCGCCCTCTTCGACCGATTTACCCGGCACCCCCAATCCCCGGACGCCCAGCCCGCCGTCCACCATGCGCAGCGCCGGAATGCCGAGTCGAGGAATGGGCTGCCATGTCGCGTCGACGCCGCCGAGCATCGTGATTTTTTCTTCCTGCGTCAGGCGGCCCAGCAGGTCTTCGACGCGCTGTTCAAGCGGAACCTTGGGATCCTTGAAGATTGCCCCTGGAGCGGAATGAACCCTCATTCCCCACAATACCACGAGCAGTCCCACCGCGACCGTATACATCCTCATCTTCGTCTTCATCCTATATCCTTTTCGAACCCCGATGGATTCCTTGTGTGGTGTTGGAAACAGCCAAATTGCTACTGCCAGGGAAAACCGATTGCAGACCTGCGATTAACCATCCAGCGACCAGACAGGACAAAATGATTATTCGGCGAGTTCCTATACAAACAATATCGGTTTTCACTTCTAACTCCCGTTTTTAACAAACCTTGCAATACATGCCAGCGGGCAGTCGACCTCGACTGTCCGCGCTATTGACCGTCCCTTGCAGGACATGGCCGAATCCAACGTGTCTGTGACGGCGCATTAGACTGGTTTTCCCGAGTCGGTTCCACCGGCCGGTCAGGGCTGTTCATTTCATCGTTTCGCTCAGCGGGTAATCCTGATTCGGTAGTAGCTCGATACCTCCAAAGCTAGTGGAATGGTGAATTCGAGGAACTCGCCGGTGCCGTCTAGCACAGAACCGAGGGGGGCCCATGATCCTGACAGGAGATCGGTCGAGTACTCAACTTGGTAGGCATGGTCAACCACGGAGGAGGCAATGCTCATGACCAGTTCCGCATTATCAGCGGATAAGATCTGGAAGGATAGGCTGGAACCCCCGATTTCCGCCGCGGTGATGGGAGGAGCGCTATGTTCATAGAAGATCGACTGGACCTCGGCTCCGCTCAGGGCGTGGTCGAAGATGCGCACATCGTCGATATCGCCTTGGAAATCGCGGCCCGTTAAATCATCGGAGCCGATCCGCGTCGGGGCGGTGAAGTCGTCGACCGCGTGGGGCGCGATGTTCGTGTAGCTTGACCAGCTTCCGTCCGGCAGGCCGAGGTAGAGGACGGCCCGCTCCGGCGACACGGTCAGGGCGAAGAACGCCCATTCGCCGTCCGGCAGATGCAGGCCGCTGCTTAACCCAAAGTACTGGTCGTTCCATTGGTAACCGAGCTCGGAGCCGTTTACCCAGATGCCTGATGCGGTTTCGTTGAAGTTCCGGCGGGTGAAGACGAGACCGGCGTTGAAGCGCTGTGAGCCATCGCGTTTCGCCCATCCACTGATCGTCGAGGTATCCGTCGAGATCCCCAGAGGCGGAAGCGCGACATAGTCGCCGGTGCCGTCGCAGGTGATGGCGTGGTCGCCCACCCTGCCCGTCGTCCATTCCGTGTCCGCTATGAGACTACCGTTGTATCCGTAGCCCGACAGATCCGCGGTGGTGGAACCGCCGCCCTCTTCCAGTGGAAGCCAGGCCCGCAGGCTGGCATAGGCATCGCCGGGCGTGGAGCCGGCGGAATCCGGATCCGTACCCAGCGCGAGTTCGACAGCATCTGCGACACCGTCACCATCCGAGTCAACAGGACCGCTGAGCGGGTTCAGTACGGGCGATAGCGCGCTACCTGTGATCGG
The DNA here is from genome assembly GCA_016937945.1 of Pontiellaceae bacterium. Classification (GTDB taxonomy): domain Bacteria; phylum Verrucomicrobiota; class Kiritimatiellia; order Kiritimatiellales; family Pontiellaceae; genus Pontiella. Next base: position 86,850 of record JAFGVP010000025.1, read on the forward strand.
GGTGCGGCTGAATCCGGGCCCCTGCCAAGCCACTGAAAGGTGGTCGCCGCCGTCGCCCTGAATGTGCAGCGATTCCAGATAGACCACGTCGCCGGCGTTTAGCACGTAACCCGGGCTTTGCTGGCTCACGTTCGCGTCGTAGTCCCGGAAGCTGGTATACCCCAAAACCTCCGCGGCCTTTGATTTATTCGCAGGGTGGCCATCGGTGCTGATCCACAGCTCTGACTGGTCGTCCGAAGCGATCCAGAACGTATAGGTTCCCGTAGCCTGAATCGTGAGATACCCGCTGGCGCGGGCCCCGTAATGTCCGCCACCGAGCGACTGGTATTCGAAGGCGGAGAGGAAGGCCGTTGCTTCCGGATCGCGAGCCAGCGCGCCGGTAAGATCCTGTACCCGTTCCCCTTCGAGACCGGTGTAGCGTTTGAGCATCGCGGGAACGGTGATGACCGTGCGGGAAATGCCGGGGCCTTCCCATGCGACGGAAGCATGGTCGCCCCCGGTTCCTTCCTTTTGCAGCACCTCGACATAGATCGAGCTTCCGCCCTGCAGATGGACGAGTGGCGAGCGCTGGCTGGTCGATTCGTCGAAGCCCCGGAATTCGTTCCAGGCGATCGTTTTGGCGAATAGCTGCCTGTTGGCGGGATTCCCATCGGTGCTGATCCAGAGTTCGGCCGCGTCGTCGCCGGCGATCCAGAAGCGATAGTCACCGGTGGTCGGCACGGTGACACTGGCGGTCATCACCGAACCATAGCTGTCACCCTTGTTCTGAAACTCGAGACTACCGAGCGACTCGGTGGCGTCTGGGCTATCGGGATACTTAGAAGGGCCGGTGAGATTCGCAATGTCATCCCCTGCGATACCATCGTCCCAACGCTCAAGCATAACACCTCCATCGCTCACATCGACCGTCACGTTGGCGGTGTCCGAGAGAGCGCCATCGCTGGCCTGTACCACCAGGCTGTAGGTCGGTCCGTCCAGCCGGTAGCCATCCTTGGCCAAGGCCACGCCGCCGTCCGGATTGACGGCAAACACGCCGTACGGATCGCCGGACAGGATCGTATAGACCGGCTGTGTGCCCGAGTCCGGATCGTAGAATTCAAGCGTACCGACCACCGTGCCCGCGGGGGCCGATTTCGGCACACTGATCGAGGCGTCGGCCAAGGTGGGCGCACGGTTGTCAATCTCCCAGCTCAGGAAGCGCTCAGGGATGACTGTCCGTTCAAAGCCAGGACCCGCGATCGCGGCCGAGGCGTGATCTCCTCCGCCATCTTCCTTGTGCAGCACAGCGATATAGTAATCGACGCCCGCCTGAAGCGTAATGACGGACGACTGCTGGATGGAATACTTCGTCCATTCGCGGAAGTCGGTGTACCCGTCGGTGCGCGCGATGCGGCTGGCGTTGGCGGGATTGGCATCGGTACTGAGGTAGAGCTC
>JAFGVP010000171.1 GCA_016937945.1 Pontiellaceae bacterium
AAGATCGCACGTGGCAGAACCGGGCACATTTTCTTGCTGTCGCGGCAACCGCCATGCGGCATGTGCTGGTCGGGCATGCACGGCGCAAGATGACGCTCAAGCGCGGTGGCGATCAGGTGCGTGCCGATATTGAAATGAGTGATCTTGCCGAAGTTGTTCCCGATGACCGGATTCTGCTGGTGGAGGATGCGCTGGTCAAGCTGGAGCAGGTGCATCCGGATTGGGCGCGGGTGGTGGTGATGAAATATTTCGGCGGCATGCTCAATAAAGAGGTGGCTGAATCGCTGGATATCGGCGAACGCAGCGTCGAACGCTACTGGGCCGCCGCCCGGGCATGGCTCTATAAAACCATCAGCGAGCAGGGATAATCCGTGGTGCCGGCTGCATGAAAAAGGATGAACAGCAATCCGGCTCTCTTTCCGGTCAGGCGGATGAAATCTTTCTGGCAGCACTGGAATTTGAGTGCACGGAAGAACAGCGATCCTATGTAAAAGGCGCCTGCGGTTCCAATGCTGACCTGTTACGTGAAGTCGAACTGCTGCTGGATTCGCTGGAACATTCAAAAGGTTTTTTCGAGGACAGTTCTCCCGCTCGGATAACGGCGGCGGAGATTTCGCGAACGCTGACCGAGCTGCCCGCCTTTTATGAAAACCTGAAGTCGTCGCTGCCGGACGACGGCGAGGTCGGCAAGCAGATCGGGCCATATAAGCTGCTGCAGAAGATCGGCGAGGGCGGCGTCGGGAATGTTTATCTGGCAGAACAGGAAAAACCGGTCCGGCGCCGGGTTGCGTTTAAGATCATCAAGCGCGGAATGGATACGAAGAGCGTGATTGCCCGCTTCGAAATCGAGCGGCAGGCGCTTGCCATGATGGAGCATCCCAATATTGCCCATGTGATCGATGCCGGCGAAACCGAACTGGGTCGGCCTTTCTTTGTGATGGAGCTGGTTCACGGCGTCCGTATTACGACCTTTTGCAATGAAAACCAGTTGGGTATTCGCGATCGGCTCAGTCTCTTCGTTCAGGTGTGTCATGGCATCCAGCACGCGCATCAGAAGGGAATCATTCATCGGGACATCAAACCCTCGAATGTTCTGGTGCGGCTCCATGACGGAGTCCCGATGCCCAAGGTGATCGATTTCGGGATTGCGAAGGCGGCGTTGGACGACGCGGTTTCCGGCGAAGCGGACTTCACGCGTGTCGAGCCGTTTGTCGGAACGCCGGCCTATATGAGCCCGGAGCAGTCGCAACCCGGCGTTGATGTCGATACGCGCACCGACATCTACAGTCTCGGCGTCATGCTGTATGAACTGCTGACCGGGGCGCCGCCTTTTGATCAGAAAGAACTGATGCAATCCGGTTATGACGGAATGCGTCGGGTTCTGCTTGAGACGGATCCTGCACGTCCGTCGATGCGATTGTCGCATCTGGATGAGTCCGCCCGCCGCGAAGTGGCTGAAAAGTGCGGTGCGGAGGTCCGATATCTACAGGCCGCACTGCATGGCGATCTGGACTGGATTGTCATGAAGGCGCTGGAGAAAGACCGTTCCCGTCGCTATGAAACGGTCGATGCGCTGGCTATGGATATTGAACGGTTTCTTCACAATGAACCGGTACTGGCACGCCCGCCCAGCCGGAGATACCGTTTCCGGAAAATGGTTTCCCGTAATCGGACAGCTTTTATTTCGGGGACTGCCATCGGGGTGCTGTTGCTGGCCTGGATGGCTTCATCGAGCCTGTTGCTGGTCCGGGAGCAGAAACTGCGCGTGGCCGCTGAAGATCGCGAACGGATTGCCCAGGCGGCTTTCCTGATCGGGGCCGGCAATCTTGAGGAGGCGGACCGGTTGGCCGGTCAGGTTGAGGCGCTGACGCCATCGCTTGAGGCGGAATCGGTACTGCGTACGCTCGGGGAATGGCATGCGCTGCATGGTCGCTGGGAGGATTCCGCCGAGCGGTTCCGTCTATTGATCAAGGTGGATATCAAGGACAGTTCCTGGGCGATTACCGATGACCTTCTGATGGCCGGTCCTATTCTGATTGAGCAGGGCGATGTGGCCGGATATGAGATCTTCCGTCAGGCCGCCGTGGAAAAATACCATGATACCACGGCATGGGTTTTTGCTGAACGAACCTTAAAGGTCAGTATGCTGATGCCGGCGGATGATTCGCTGCTTCAACAGATTGAGCCGCTTTCCGAACTGGTTGCTTCCGGAAGCGGCGGCGAAGTGGCCGGCAATGGGATGTCAGCCTGGGGCGGCATTGCGCTGTCGCTGGTTTCTCTTCGGACAGGAGATATGGCTGGCGCCATTCGATGGAGCCGATGGAGCAGTGATTGCCCGGATTATAATCCGTCCCGTACCGCAATTTCTCATGCGATTCACGCAATGGCTTCGGTTGAAGCGGGCGACATGAATTCCGCCCGCCATGAGCTGGAGCTGGGGCAGCAGCTGGTCGACGCCGTGTTCAGTCGGTCGCTAGTCCGGGGCAGTGCAACCGAAGGCTTCTGGTACGACTGGGTCTACGCCCGCATCCTGATGCGCGAGGCGGAATCATACATTCGGTGATTACGCCTGTTTCTTCGGGTTGATCCAGATCTCGTCTCCCTGTCCGTCGAGTTTTGCAACATGACGGGCGAGGACGAAGAGCGTGTCGGCGAGCCGGTTAAAGTAGGCCAGCAGAACGGGATTGAGTTCGACCGATTCCCGCAACGCAACGAGCCGGCGTTCCACTTTGCGGGCAACGGTCCGGGCAACGTGCAGGTGAGCCGAGGCCTGACCACCGGCCGGCAATATGAAGTGCGTGAGCGGCTCCAAGCCCTGTTCCAGTTCATTGATCAGGGTTTCCATGACCGTGATCTCCTCCTTGGTGATGAAAGGGAGGCGCTCATCGTGACTGACGTTGGTGACTTCTGAGCCGGCGACGATCAGCTGACTTTGAACCGTACGGAGAAAAGCGCTGACCTGCTCATCTTCAATGTAACTGCGGGCCAGCCCGATGAACGAGTTGCACTCGTCGATGGTTCCATTCACCTCGATCACAGGATCATTCTTCGGTACCCGGGTTCCGTCAAAGCGTCCGGTTTCTCCCTTGTCACCTGTCTTGGTATAAATCTTCGGCATCTGAAATCTCCTGTGAATCGGTGCATTTTATGGTTCATCCGACAGAAAGCCAGTGTTTCGTTCGATGAAATCGGGTAGATAATTTTTTTCGCATTACAATGAACTTTCTGAGGCGTTTAAGGCACTTACTATATAAACACGTTGAAAGTTTACGCGTAATCATGAGGCATATTTTCAAACAGATCGAATTGCTCTATCAGACGGAAGGTGCATCGCTGTTGCGGTACATCCGCCGGAGCGGCGGGGGCGGGGCGGCGGAAGATCTGCTGCAGGAAACCTTTGTCCAACTGATCGAAAAGCCGGAAGGCCTACGGGGTGCCCGTTCGCCGAAGGCCTGGGTGTATGGCGTTGCCCGTCATCTGGTGTTGGGATTTATTCAGAAAGAATCGAGGGAACTTCCTTTGGAGGCGGGGCTTTCGGAAGGTCCGGCGGTGGTGCGCGATGAGCGGATCCCTCTGCTGAAGGCCGCGATCCGCAAGCTGCCGCGACCGCAACAGGAGGTGCTGGAGCTTCGGCTTGATGCTGAAATGTCTTATCAGGAAATCGCGGAGACTTTGGGTGTTCCGGTCGGGACGGTCCGGTCCCGCCTGCATCATGCGGTGCGTTCACTGCGCTCCGCGCTGGAAGGAAAGGAAAAAGGGCATGGATAAGGATATCATGGATCGTCTGTTGATGGATCGTGCGCTGGGCGTATTGGATCCCGATGTGGAGGCCCTGCTTGAATACTATCTGGCGCGGCATCCGGACGCAGCGGATTGCGATCGTAAAACCGCTGAGCTTGTTTCGCTTTCGCGGGAAGTGCTCCGGGCGGACGGGGAGCGAGAGGCGTTACCCGCCTGTCCTTCGGTGCCCCGGCGACGTATGGTTCTGCTGCAGCCGCTTGGAATTGCCGCTGCGTTGGCGGTCTGCTTCTTGATCGGCCAGCAGTTTGCCGCAGTTCCGCCATCCGGAGAGGTGGCGTCTACGGCTGTCCCGGTTTCCTCAAGGATGGATGATGTCATAGCTCCTTCGACCGGGATCTGGTCGCTCCGGCGCGAAGCTGCTCCGGCGCGCCGGACAGAACGCTTAACACGCTGGAAGTGGGCCTCGCCGGTTCGTCAACCTAAAGTATGTAAACAAGGAGATGAGTTATGAAACGATTGATTGCCGGTGCGGTTGGATTGATGAGCCTGCTGATGACCGGATGCATTCCTGAAAACACCGTAAAGTGGTCGCCGGATTTACAGCAGGGTGCCGTGTTGATCGATGGAAATCTGTACCGATGCGATTCCGCCGGTGCGTTGTCGGATACATTGCTGGAGAATGTAATGTGCGTGGCCTGGCGTGCTGATTCACAGGGGCTGGTGCTTGCCCGGCAGCAAAAGATGCTCCAATGGAAAGATGTAGAATCGTTGCTGGGGCAGGAAGATAAAAGCAGGGTGACAGCAGTTGCAGAGGCTGTGTATGCCGCATGGGAAACATCGGGAAATCTTGATCTGGCTCTTCAGTCGGTATCTGCCTCTGCGGAGCTGTCAGAAAACCTCGTGAAATTCTATTTAGCGGAGGTTCGTCCTGATATGGGACTCTCGGTTGCGGCGGAAGATTCGGTCGAGATCGGAGTGGTTCAGTTGGCCCGGATGGATGAATCCGGATTGACGCTCGGCAGAGTCCTTGGCGCGGGATTCGACGGCATCTGGGATTTGCGGGTTTCACCCGATGACACGGCTGTTGCGTTTTCATCCGGGGATCCCGAAGAAGCATTGATGCCGCTGGATGTTGTCGCATTTGAAGAACACGTCCTGTTCAGGGTTGCTTCCGGAGTGTCGTTCTATCCCGACTGGTCGAAGGATGGCCGCTATTTGGTTTATGCCGTGTCGAACGGCAATACCGTGAGCGACGACCTTCAACTGGGGGCGCTGGCCCGCCGTCAGGTGGCCGATGATTCCGGATTGCTCGACGAACTTCCAGATCAGGAAGAACTGGTTGGGTTGCTGTTTCATCCGCTGGTGCGGGTCCGATGTCTGCCGGATGACAGCATTGCTTTTTCTGCCTTTGAGATTCACCTTCCTGCGGTTGCTGGAGATATGCCCGAATATATGAACTTTTTCCGGTTTGACCCGCGGCGGGCGGCTACGGTTGAACGCATGTTTCCGCGCAGCATCGAGGCGTATCTGGGGGAATGGAGCATGCAGTTTGAACCCAGCCCGGATGGAAGCATGATTGCTTTTCTTGACTCTGGAAATCGTGTTTCAGTAGCCACCGTATCTTCCGGTGAAATACAGCGGGTACCGGATTCCGATTCCGAGGATTTCCTCCCTGCCTGGAGGGGGAACAGCGAACTTTATTGTGTCTGTTCCTTTGATCCGGATAAGGGGGATGGCGCGAAATACTATGTGGCGCGATCCCGACTGGACGAAGAAATGAAACCGGTTGAATTCAGCGCTGCCTGGCCTGATACGGTGTTAGAGCAGCTGGATGATTAATCTGCTTCCGGGGAGGACGCTTTATTCACTCGCCGGAGTGATTTGAACGGTGATGACGGGGGCCGGATAATGGAATTCGTCTCGTCCCTTTTTGACGATTGCTAGAGGGATCAGGCAGATCTGGTCGCCGGGCTGTAGCGGGGCTTCAGCCTTAATGGTTAACGTTCCGGTTGCTTTTGGGGTGTCCGGCGCCGTTTTCTGTCGGCGACCGATCCATCCTTTTACCACCTTGATGCCTTCGGGCGGGGTGTCGAGGGATACCGTTGCTCCGGGCTGTCTCGTGTGAACCAGTCCGATGAGCGGAATTCGGATTTCTTTTCCGAGCGGCAGACGGATGGTGCCGGACGCGGGCAGACGGGCTTCGAACGAGATCGGTGCCGGCTCGGTTCCGGCCGCAAGGGTAAGTTCCCGGGCGGGAACGAGGTGGCGGTAGAGAAAGGCCTGCATCTGGTCGTCCACCGCAAGGGCTTCATGGGTGACGGTCTCGCCATTGATGACGGCGGTGCCGGTTATGTCCGGGCACAGGACGTCAGGTTCGAGATTATTCGGAGCCGTAATCGTGAACCGGACCGAGTCCTCGCCGGCGGGGATGAAGGTTTCGCTGATTTTGAAGCCGGATGGCAGGTTGGTGGCCGTAATTGCAATTGCGTCGGAAAATCCTTCATTCCGGGTGGCCAGCACAGTGAATACCGCGGTTCCGCCGGGATCCAGCTGGAGGCCGGACGGTTCGAGTCGCAGACTGAAATCGGGGCGGGCCGGCGTGATCTGCAGACGGTATGCAAAATCGGGTCCGCCTTTCGATTGCGTGTCGCCTACCTCCACAAAATAGATTCCGGTTTCCGGCAGTTCCTTCAGGAGATAGGAGTCAGCATGATGGGTGACGAGTCCGGCGCCCAGATGCAGATGGGTGCTGTCTTTCGGCATGTAGTCATCATTACGGATCGGAGATTCAATGCCGGGGCCGGTGAGGGTGATGCAGGAATCCAGCGGCGAATTAAGCCGCCGGGCCGTGATTCCTATGGAGACGGTTTCGCCTTTATTTCCCTTGAAACGATACATATCGCGGTCGCCGGGATGCTGGATGCGCCCGTTTATGATCAGCGGCGTTGCCGCCGATTGTGCCTGTTCCGGTCCGTCATTGGGTTCCTGCTCAACCGTTTCATTCATCCGGTCGATACTGAACGGTATGCGGTTTGAGCGATATCCATTCTTCTGAACCGACAGCTGGCGGATGGTGCCGTCGTTATCCGGAAGCGGGCCGCTGATATGCGTTAATGGAAGATTCCATCCGCTCAGGTTAATGTCGACATTCTTGCCCTGTGGTCCGCCTAAAGGAAAGATGGCGGTGATGAATGGCAACTCGCCGACGGCAATGCGGTAGACAAAATCCTCGCGACCCCGGTAGATCGAGTCCCTGATCGACAGCGTATATGTACCGGATTCGGGTACTTTGAAAAACAGGACCGGGTCCGGGTTAAACTTGTAGTCGTCATCGTAGGCGACTTCGTTCCCGTCTTCGTCATACAGTGCGGCGACCGCCTGAAACCATCCCGGCACGGCATCGGCCAGATAGGGTGTAATCCTGCGTGCTGAAACATTCACGACAATCGCGGCGCCTTTTCCGGCGTGGAAGCGGAAGTGGTCAATGTCACCGGGGCGGATCTGACCGTTGATCACGGAGGGAATCTCAACGGTCTGGAGGGCCGGATCCATGTGGTCGTCATTCGGCTCCGCTTCAGTCGATTCCGGCAGAACGCCGGTTTCAAAAAAGATCGGGTTCGACAGTCCGTCGGGGGTGAAAATCCGGATTTCACGTTCGCCGGCTTCGGCATTCGGATCAATCGAAATCCGGAGGCGCAGTCGTTCCGCAATCTGCGGATTAAACTGTTCCTTCGCTCTGTTTTTGAAGTAGCGCTGCCAGGCCTTTGGGTCCAGTGGATCCATGCCCGGAGGAAGGTCCGCCATTTTCAGTTGTTCATCAATGCGCCGGATCTGTTCTTTTGTCTTTTCGAGTTCCCCGCCCGTTTTGTCTCCGAGCGATCCGGTAAGGTTCCGTTTCCGATTGAAGAACTGCCGAATCTGCTGATCGCCGTATTTGACGCTGTATTTTTCGACGCCGGCGTGAACACCTGATCCGCTGACGAAGACATTCGTTGCGCCGCTCAGATACTGGCCGCCGATTTCCACCTCGAATGTGGTGCCCAGCTGGCCACCGGCGGGATAGCTGTAACCGATATGCGGTGCTTCGGCGAGTGCTCCGCGGCAAAGGCCTGCCATCAGCACGATCCATGGAATCGATAAGTGTCTCATGACATGATTTCCTTCAGGAGGCCACCGGACATGACGCCTTCGGCCTCGGTCGGGCAGACGCGGACATCCAGTCCCTGCGGATGAGGCAGGCGCGCCGCGCCGTCGATGCCGAGCTGCTCATAAATGCTGCCGATCAGGTCCATCGGATATACGGGGCGGTTGTCGACTTCCATGCCGGTTGCATTGGAGGTCCCGATCACCTGTCCGCCCTGAAATCCGCCGCCGGCAATCACATGGCTGAAGCATTTTCCGAAATGTCCCCGGCCGCCGTTCCATGGAGCTTCCCACTGGATTTTCGGCGTTCGCCCAAACTCTCCTCCCCACCAGACAATCGTGGAATCCAGCAGGCCGCGCTGATGAAGATCGTCCAGCAGGGTCGAAAATCCGCGATCCATCTCTGTGAGTTTTTTATTCATGATCTCAAAATGCTTTTTGTGGGTGTCCCATCCTTCATAATTGATCGTCACGTAGGGAACACCCGCTTCAACCAGCTTCCGGGCAATCAGGCAGGAGGCCCCAAAATCATTTTTTCCATAACGCTCTCGCAGTTTCGGATCTTCATTCTGCACATCAAACACCTTGCCGGCGTCTCCCAGAATCAGATCATAGGCCTGCTCCGTGCAGGCATCCATTCCGGTAAGCCCGGCCTGTCCTTCTGCTTTTCTTCCAAAGGTGTCGAGATCCTGCAAAAGCCGCCGCCGGTTGATCTGGCGGGCTTCGGTAATGCCTTCCTGCACGATGCCTTCAACATTGAATACCGACGCACTCGGTTTACCGCCGGTGGCAAACGGTTTATAGCGCAGTCCCATGAAGCCGGATTCTGAAAAGCGGCCCTGCGGTCGGGTGAGCACGATGTAAGGCGGAATCAATCCTTTGTACCCCGCATCATAGCCCTTGAAGCGGGAGACCACCGCGCCGGCGCAGGGATAGACATCGCCGGTTCCGGCGGGGCGTCCGGTCTGCGTTACATAAGATGCGGTTTCGTGTCCGTTAATCCCGTGGGTCATGCTGCGGATAATGGAATATTTGTCGGCCTGCCTGGCCAGCAGCGGAAGCCGCTCGCAAATTCGAATGCCGCTGACGTTGGTTTCGATGGGGGATGTGTATGGGCCGCAATAATCGGCGCCGGCGCCCGGTTTCGGGTCGAAGGTGTCCAGGTGTGAAGGGCCTCCCCACATCCAGATCTGAATGACGGATTTCGCTTTCCCGGTTGCTGCGGGAAGGGCGGCGGCCGGCCTTGCGCCCAGCAGAAGGCTTCCGGCTCCTGCCGCCGCGGAGCAGCGCAGCATATCGCGCCGTGTCATATCGGTAATGCTGAAATGATTTTTATTCATTGGAGACGCTCCTTCCGGCTAGTGCCTGAAAATAAACTCCTTGCTGTTCAGCAGGGCCCATACGATATCGATCGATGCATCGTAGCGTGACAGCTCCGATGCATGGACATAGGCCTTGGCAATTTCAAACTCCTCCGGCGTCGGATGACGTGACAGGATCGTCAGGTACATGTCGTCCAGCGCTTTGCGCGGCGGCTTCCATGCCGACGGATTCTTCAGCCGGTCCGTCTGTTTGTTCGGGGTATATCGCTTGTCGGTAATACCGAGCAGTTCTCCGTTGCTCCTGATCTTTTCCTGAATATGCGTGGAGTTGAGGAGATAAAGCTTCTGGGCGCTCGAAGGATTGTTGTTGCGCTCCGATTCGAAGCCGGAGTCGCGCGGCGGCCGGCCGAACAGCTCAAGGAACGGGCTGGTAATGCTTCCATCGGCCAGACGGATCGAACGCTCGTTTTCCGGGATAAAGGTGAACGGTTCCGGAATATCGCTTGAATAGGATTCCGTGGTGCCGGTGATCTGGCAGATGGCATCGATCAGTACTTCCGCATCAAGGCGGCGCATGTAGTAGTGTGAAAAATTGGTCTGGTCCGACTGATTGGCTTCGTTGTGGATGGAGGAGAGCTGGTAGGTGCGGGAGTTAAGAATGATTCGGTAGAGATGCCGCAGGTCATAGTCGTGGGATTCAAGCTCCCCTGCTAGAAAGTCGAGAAGTGCTTTGTTTTGCGGTGGATTGTCCGGATGAATGTCATCGGCTTCGTGGATAATTCCGCGCCCCAGCAGCCAATACCAGATCCGGTTTGCAATATTGCGGTCGAACGCCGGGTTGCCGATCAGCCACTCTGCAAAGACAGGGCGCGGGTCGGCGCCATCGGGGATTTCTGCAAGGGTACCGTCTGGAAAACGCAGGGGAACCGGCATGTTTGTTTCCGGATCGAGCAGTTTGCGGGACGGATCGTGGTAGACAATCTCTTCTTTCCATTCAGCGGTTCCCTTATAATTGATGCTTCCGAAAAAGGCCGCCATACCGAGCAGTTTATCGCGATCCCAGCGGTCGGTCCGTATGCCCATGAAGGTGAGGGCCACGATGCGGGCGGTTTCTTCCGGACTGTGCGCCGGCATGGCCCGGTAAAAATTGACGGGGCCTTCCCGGAAGTTACTGCCGCTGGATATGAGCAGTGTACGGGCAAATTCGTCGTACGGCATATTGTGCTGCACGGCGGTGTGAATCCATCGATAATAGGCCTGCACGGCATTCGGCCAGAGCTTGCTGGGAAATTCAGCTTTGACGCGTAACAGATCACACCATTTCATGGACCAGTAGTCGGCAAACTCATCTCGTTTAAACAGCTCTTCAATAAGATCACTGCGTTTGTTGAGGCTTTTACTTTCAAGAAAGGTAAGGGTTTCCTCTTTTGTCGGCAGGGTGCCGATCATATCCAGGTAGACCCGTCGCAGAAAAACCTCGTCGGAGCAGTACTCCGATGCCGGAATTCCTTCTTTGGTCAGTTTGTCAAAAACCAACCGGTCAATTTCGTCACAGGCTTTATTGGATGCCGCCTGACAGGCCGAACCGACCGCCATGGCAAACATCAGGCAAAACGTTGCAATCTTCATCCGGAAACCCCTAATCGCACATGATGGACATTGGTTTTGAAAAACGTCAAAAGGCGAGCGTTATTTTCTCCGGCTGTCGAAAAAGTTACTGCGCTCCGGCGTTTTACGTCATCCGTGAAGCGGTACGGCCGCTTTTTTGCATCAGTTCTTGGTTCCCAAAAAAGGCGCCATCGGGTTAACTCCCTCTCTCTCGGAAATATGAATAAGCGATAACGGATAACCGATCTATGTTTGAAAATCTTTCAACCGCATTGCAGAAGACCTTCAAGAATCTGCGCGGCTACGGTAAGTTGACGGAAAAGAACGTCAAGGATGCACTGCGCGAAGTACGGCTGGCGCTGCTGGAAGCGGATGTTAATTTTAAGGTGGCGCGCGACTTTATTAAAAAGGTGCAGGAAAAGTGCCTTGGCGAGGAGGTTCTCAACAGCGTCACGCCCGGTCAGCAGGTAATCAAGTTTGTTAACGATGAGCTGGTTGAACTGTTTGGCGGCGCGCACACGGATTTTGATCTATCCGGCAAGCCGGCGTCGATCATGCTCATGGGGCTGCACGGTTCCGGTAAAACGACTTCGGCCGGAAAACTGGCCTTCCGCTGGCGGAAAGCCGGCAAGCGCGTTTTGCTCGTGGCCTGCGACATTCGTCGTCCGGCGGCTGTCGAGCAGCTGTCGATTCTGGCGGGGCAGGTAGGTTGCGAAATAATCAAGCCGTTCCCCGGCGAAACCGTTCCGCAGCTTGGCGGTCGCGCGGCCAAAGCATCCAACGATGGAAAATATGACATTGTGATTTACGATACCGGCGGTCGTTTCCAGATCGATGACGAGCTGGTGCAAGAACTCAAGGAATTTGAGGCCGAAACCCGGCCGATGAACAAGGTGCTGGTGCTGGATGCCGCGATCGGGCAGGAATCGGTCAACGTCGCTGAAACCTTCAAGGAGGCCGTCGGTCTGACGGGCATGATTCTGACCAAACTCGACGGCGATGCCCGCGGCGGAGCTGCGCTTTCGGTGCATGCCGTAACCGGCTGTCCGGTCCTGATGACCGGTGTCGGCGAAAAGATGGACGAGCTGCAGCCTTTTTATCCCGATCGGATGGCATCGCGCATCCTCGGCATGGGCGACGTGGTCAGCTTTGTCGAGAAGGCGCAGGAGATGGTCGATCAGGACGAGGCGCTCAAGATGCAGGAAAAGCTGGCGAAGAACCAGATGGACCTTGAGGACTTCCTTTCCCAGATCCAGATGATGAAGAAGATGGGGCCGATCACCAATATGCTCGATGCACTCCCCGGTAATGCGCTCAAGATGGATGCAAAGCAGAAGGAGGCCGTCGCCAATGCTTCTGAAGTGGAAATGAGAAAGTTTGAGTCGATAATCCAGAGCATGACGGCGTGGGAGCGCAAGAACCCTAAGCAGATCGATCGCAGCCGCCGGTTGCGCATTGCGAAGGGGTGCGGCCGCAAGCTGGCGGATGTCAACCAGTTGCTCAAGCGCTTCGAACAGATGGGGAAGATGGGGAAGCAGTTCAAAAAGATGGAAAAAAGGTTGCGGCACCTCAAGAAGTTCACTACAAAGTAGCCCCTTTACCCGAAATAGCAGGGATATACTACGGAGAAAATACGATATGGCAGTTAAGATTCGACTTCGCAGAATGGGCAACCGCAATGCCCCGTTCTACCGTGTTATCGCCCAGGATTCTCGTTACCCGACGACTGGACGATTCATTGAAACGCTGGGTTGGTATGACCCCAAGCAGGATGGCAACAACTTTTCACTCAACCTTGATCGCGTAGACTACTGGCTCGGAAACGGTGCCCAGCCGTCTGAAACCGCGAACAGCCTCATCAGCAAAGCCCGTGTGCTTCCCGTTGAAAAAGCTGTTTCCGGTGCAGTAAAGGAAGAGGAAGTCCCGGCAGCTGCAGCAGAAGCTGACGCCGCCGAAGAAGCTGCAGAAGAGGCCTCTGACGCGGCGGCTGAAGAAGCTACCGAAGAAAAAGCCTAGGCATGAAGCAGATTCTTGAGACCATTGTAAAATCGCTGGTCGATGTACCCGGAGAGGTGCAGATTACGGAAGTGAGTGGTGATAAGACCATTATTTTCGAGCTGCGCTGCAACGCCAAGGATGTCGGTAAGATTATCGGCAAAAGCGGCAAGACGGTAGGGGCCATTCGCACAATTCTGAATTCAATGGCTGCCAAGCAGGGTCGCAAGGCCATGCTGGAAGTTGTCGACTAAGCGAACGGTTTCCATCTGGAGGCCGGAAAAGAGCGAGCCCTGTGCCCGCTCTTTTTGTTTTTGAACCACAGGATACGAAAAGCATGACTTCTCGGGTTTGTGTTTTCAGTGCGTTTTGTGGTTAATCGGGTGATTATGAACGACGTGCTTAAAATCGATGTGGTGACGCTCTTTCCGCAGATGTTGGATGGCTTTCTGCAGGAGAGCATGATGAGGCGGGCCTCCAAGGCGGGGCTGGTGGAATTTAACACGGTCAATCCTCGCGATTTTACCACCGATAAACATAACACGGCTGATGATCGTCCGTTTGGCGGCGGCCCGGGCATGATTATGAAGCCGGAACCGCTGTTTGCAGCAATCGAATCCGTGCTGACTGCTGAAAGCCATGTCATTCTGCTGACGCCCGGTGGCAAAACTTTTTGTCAGGCCGACGCCCGGCGTCTGGCCGATGAGCAGTGCCATCTGATTTTTGTCTGCGGCCATTATGAAGGAATTGATGACCGAGTGCGCGAGGCGCTCGTGGATGAGGAGATATCCATTGGTGATTATGTTCTGACCAACGGAGTGCTGGCTGCGAATGTGGTTATTGATGCGGTCGTGCGGTTGCGGCCCGGCGTTCTGGGTGGTGGAGAAGTGGCCACGGAGGACGAGTCTTTTTCCTCCGGGTTGCTCGAATATCCGCAATATACCCGTCCGCCGGAGTTCCGTGGCATGAAGGTTCCTGAGATTCTATTCAGCGGAGACCACGCAAAAATCGCTGAATGGCGACATCAGAAAGCATTGGAACGGACGGAAGAACGGCGATCTGACCTTCTGAAACAGATGGGTGAAAATCGCAAAAACAACACTTGACCGCGAAACGCAGTCAGCTATTATCTAGCGCTCTTTTAATAAATCCGGAAGCGAGAGAGTTTTATGAACACTGTAGAAAAAATCAGTCTGGAACAGGCCACGCAGAATCGTCACCCCGATTTCGTCATTGGTGATACCGTCAAGGTTCATTACAAGATTAAAGAAGGTGACAAGGAACGTATTCAGGTCTACACCGGCACCGTTATCGCCCGCAAGGGTGGTGGTGTTATGGAGTCTATCACGGTTCGCCGTATCTCCTATGGTGAAGGCGTTGAACGTGTATTCCCGCTGAACAGCCCGAACATCGACAAGATCGAGATCGATCGTCATGGTAAGGTTCGTCGCGCGAAGCTCTACTACCTGCGCGATCTGGCCGGTAAGAAGGCGCGTATTAAAGAACGCCGCGTCTAAGCATTGCCGATTGGCGATTTGACGGGCTGCGGCCGACTTTTTTAGAAAAAGCCGCCGACGCCTGTGTTCCGAAAATAGGTAATCCAAAATCGGAAATCTGCAATGACTAAGCCCGATGTCCTGCTTTATGAAAAAGAAGCGTGGGTGTCGGGTTTTCTGCGTTTGGCCGGAATCGACGAGGCCGGTCGCGGTCCGCTGGCCGGACCGGTAGTGGCCGCGGCAATCATTTTTGATCCCGACTATATCCGGGCGGAGCTGGACTCGACCTACAGTCGCCTTACCGATTCCAAGGCAATGACCGAAGCGCGACGCGAGGAATATTTTGCGATGTTGACGGCGTCTGAATTCGTGCAGGTCGGAGTCGGTATTGTGGATGCTCCCGAAATCGATCGCATCAATATCCTGAAGGCGACGCATAAGGCGATGGCGCTTGCCGTGCAGCAGGTGAATCCCGTATTTGCGCTCGTTGACGGACTGCCGGTTAAAGGACTTCCCTGCGACTCAAGGAGCATCGTGAAAGGGGATGCGCTGAGCATTTCCATTTCCGCCGCCAGTATTATCGCGAAGGTCACCCGCGACCGCATCATGGTCGATCTCGATGCGCGGTATCCGGGATACGGCTTTGCCGGTCACAAGGGTTATGGAACAAAGCAGCATCTTGAGGCCTTGAGGATTCACGGAGCGACCCCGGTGCATCGCCACTCTTTTCGTCCTGTTGCCGAGCTGAATCAGTTGGATCTGCTGTAGAGCAGTTTTTTTGTCAGTCGCGGATGCGTTTACCTAGAATTGTTACGCTGTATTCCTTCCCGTCCATTTCTGTGACATCGGGAAGATGACCCCAATCCTCGAATCCACAGGATCGGAAGAGGCGAAGGCTTCGTTCGTTGTGAGTAAAGATCAACGCAATAATCGTTTTTAGCCCGGTAGCCATTGCGGCTTCGAGCGTTTCGTTGATCAGGAGCGGACCCAGGCGTTGTCCTTGAAACTCCGGTGCCACATAGATGCTTATTTCGGCGGTGTAAAGATAGGCCGGCCGTTCATAATAAGGATGCAGTCCGGTCCATGCCGCCACTTTACCATCGATTTCGTGAATCAGCAGCGGGTATCGCTCGGGAGCGTGCTTGTGAAACCATTCACGACGTGAGTCTACGGAGATCGGGTTCATATCGGCCGTGGCAAGGCGTGATGGGATGGACGCATTGTAGATTTCTACAATGGCGGCCAGATCCTGTTCTGCAGCATGTCTCATTCTTCTATTTCCCGCTGTTGAAGTTTCCGGTTTTTTGCGGACTGCCGCAGTTCCCTGAAAAAGTCCTGCATAACTGCTTTGCAATCGTCTTCCATGAGTCCGGTTTCCACTTCGACGGCATGATTCAGATCCGCATCGTTCAGGATCTTAAATTTTGAAACGGCACCGCCGCGAATGGGGTCGGTCATTCCCCAGATCACTTTCCGGATACGGGCGAGCACCAGTGCGCCTGCGCACATCGGGCAGGGTTCCTTGGTTACATACATTACGGCACCGTTAAGCCGCCAGTTTCCAACGGTCTGCGTGGCCTGAGTGATGGCAAGGATTTCCGCATGGGCGGTCGGGTCGTTGAGGGTTTCGGTCTGGTTGTGTGCCTTGCCGATCACCTGATCGTTCAAGACAATGACGGCGCCGCAGGGAACTTCGCCTTCGTCGGCAGCCAGCTGAGCCTCGCGCAGCGCCATGCGCATATAGATGATATCCGGTGAAAAGCTGTCCATAGGTCGGATATCCTGCCGCGTCGGACCGAGGCAGGCAATTCCTTATTTCGGCCGTGTTGTATGCGGAATAATTACGTTCAGGGCGCTTGGCAGGACTTCCACTTCCACTTTCTGGCCGCCTTCGAGGATCTCCCCGTCAATCTGGATCGGAGAATCGTTTTCGCGGTGAACGATCATCTTCTTGAAATGACGGTTGGTAACGTGCGGGTGGTGATGGAACGTCTTTTCGATAAAGCGGTGCACCTGGCTGAGTACCTGCGGCATGCTGCTTTTTTCGATGGCGACCAGTTCGAGCAGGCCGTTATCGGCTTCGGCGTCCGGCGCCACCAGAACATCGCTTCCAAACTGGGAGAGGTTCGCCACCGTGAAGATGAGCGGATGCCTGAAATCGATTTTTTCTCCGTCGATTTCCACCTTGAAGGGCTGAGCCTTGTATTCAAGCAGCTGAGTGGCGCCGGCGAGTACATAGGGAACCAATCCGCGGAACGGAAACTTTTCAAAGGTTTCCACTAAGGCACCGTCCCACGCCATGCTGCAGGTCACAAAAAAGAGCCGCCCGTTAACGCGGCCCACGTCAATCTGCGTGGTATAACCCTCGAGCAGGGACTGAGCCGCCGGATCAGGCTGAAGCGGAATCTTGAAGTGTCGGGCAAACCCGTTGCCGCTGCCGGCGGGAATAACACCGAGCTGGACCGGTGTGTTTACCAGCACGCTGCCGATCGTGTTTACCATGCCGTCGCCGCCGACCACCAGAACGGTGTCCGTGCCGCGATCAATAGCGCGCCGGACCTTGTCGGCACCATCCGCTGCGGATTGGCTGAACTGAAAAGAAACGTCGTTTCCGGGAATATCCCAGGCCTTTTCGATGGCGGAGATATAGCGATAGGGTCCCCCGACGCCTGATTTTGGGTTGATCAATACCAGTACCTGTCTCATTTGGGCACACCACTCCTTTTCGAATGGTTAAATATCATATTCGATGAACGATGAAAACCATGATGATATTGAGATTTAAACTTAAAAAACTTTGCTCAGTGTACGTCCATTTCCATAAATTAACCGGTATATGTACTCAATTATGAAATACCTATCTTGTTATCGAATCATCCGGATTTCCGGGCTGATCCTGCTGGCCGGAGTGGCATCGTCCTGCACCCGGATCGGAAATTTTGCTGAAAAGCGGGCGGATGAGGCGGCGTATCGGAATATTCGCGGAGCGCAGTCGGCCGGCATGGGGCAGGCTGATCCGTTTTCCGTTGATGAGGCGGAGGGCCGCCGCATCCGGGAGATGCTGGAGGCCAGTTCCTCTGCCGAGGCGCCGATGCTGCTGTCGCTCTCGGATACACTCGCGATTGCCTTGTCGAACAGTCGTTCGTATCAGGCGCGCAAAGAGAGCCTTTTCATTCAGGCGCTGACCCTTACCGAAACGCAGAAAAGCTATAACTGGGATACCGGCGATTCATTCCTTTATGCGGGAACGGAGTATTCGGATAACGGAGCGACGGCGGAAACCTTTGGAGATAACGGGGTTGACGGAGGGCTCGGGCTTTCCGTTGGGCGAACGCTGGTGTCGGGAGCTCGGATGTCGCTGGGTGTGACGCATGAAATTGTCGAGCAGTTTACGAATCCGGATACCGGAACGGACAGCAGCACGGCATCGTTTAATATCGTCCAGCCGCTGCTGAACGGTTTCGGTCCGCTGGTGAGTCGTGAACCGCTTAGGCTGGCGGAGCGTAACATGGTTTATGCGGTGCGGGATTTCCGCCGCTATCAGCAGGATTTTGTAATCGATATCACGTCACTTTATTATTCCACGCTGCGGAGCCGCGACCAGCTGCTTAATGCGCGCAAGAACTATGAAAGCACCATGCTCAGCCGGGAGCAGACGGAGTCCTACGCCAAGGCCGGACGCATTGCGGATTTCGAGGCGGCGCAGGCCCGTCAGAGCGAGCTGAATGCCGCCGACCGTTGGGCCACGGCGCAGGCGAGCTATGAGCAGGCGCTGGATGATTTTCGATATACGTTGGGACTTCCGATTGATTTGAATGTTGAGCCGGATCCGGACGAGTTGGTGTTGCTCTCGGCTCGAGGACTGGTGGCGTTGAATATCACGCTGGATGAAGCGGTCGACAGTGCGCTCACCAATCGGTTGGATCTGATTACCCAGCGGCAGCAGGTTGAGGATCAGGAACGGAATCTGAAGATTCAGCTCCGCAATTTTCTGCCGAGTCTCGATGTAAGCTACAGCGCGGATTATGATCTTGAAGCATCGTCCGGCGCAGGATTCGATCAGGATACTTCGGTCCGCCTGAATATTCCGTTTGATTGGACGGAAAAGCGCAACGATTACCGTATTGCCCAGATTAACCTGAATCGGGAGCGTCGCGATCTTGAACAGTTTGAGTGGGACATCCGGCGCGATGTCCGGAGTCTGTGGCGTACGCTGGAGAACAACCGTTCGGTCTATAACAACCGGCTTATCAGTGTGGGACTGGCGGAGCGCCGGGCGGAAAATACAACGATGCTGTTGAAACAGGGCAAAGCGCAGACGCGTGACCTGCTCGAAGCGCAGGATGACCTGCTGGATGCCGAGAATGCGGCGACGTTGTCGCTGGTGGATTATACGATCAATCGACTGCGCTTCTGGAATGCGATTGAACGATTTGAAATTGACCCAAAGGGAATGTGGTATGAACAAGAGGAACGAGACGTTGAAGAAGCTATTGAAGCACCGTAATAGCCGCATTGCGATCGGGGTTGTTGCGGTGATTGCTCTTTGGGGGGTATTTGCTCCGAAAAAGGAAAGCGATGCCGTTACCGAAGACGCGCCCCGGGCTGCGGTCCGGCGCGGGGATCTGGTGGTCAGTATTCTTCAGTCCGGCGAGCTGCAGGCCAAAAACAGCCGAGAGATCAGCAACGAAGCGAGCCATAATGCCAAGATTGTTGAGATTGTAAACGACGGTGCCTTCGTGACCAATGGCCAGCTGCTGGTTGAGCTGGAATCTTCCGAGCTGGAAGATCGGTATTTGCAGCAGAAGTCGTCGGTGGCCAGTGCGGAGGCCGACCTGCTGCATACCCAGGAGGCGTTGGCCATTGATCGATTAAAGCATGGAACCGATCAGGAGAGTGCCAAGCTGAAAGTAGAGCTGGCGGAGCTTGATCTTAAAAAATACAAAGAAGCCGAATATCCCCAGATGGTGCTGAAGGCGCAGTCGGATATCACCTTGGCGGAACAGGAACTCAAGACGGCGCGCGGTGAACTGGAAGGAACGCAGGAGTTGTTTGACAAGGATTTTGCCAGCCGGCTGGAGCTGGAATCCGCGCAGCTGAAAGTGGATCGTCAGGAAATTGAGGTGCGGAACAAGACCAAGGATCTGGAAATCCTGAAAGAGTACACCTATTTGAAAACGCTCAAGGAGTTGGAAAATAATGTAAGGATTGCCCATTCCGATCTGGAGCGGTTGGAGAAGAGTTTTGAGGCGGAAGTCACCCGCAGTGAAGCCAATATCGAAGCCAAGAAAACATCGCTGGAAATTCAGCGAAACCAGCTCGAAAACCGCGAAAACGAGCTGGTGAATACCAAGGTGTATGCGGATTTTGACGGGCAGGTTTTCTATCCGGTTACCGAGCGCTGGCGCCGTCAGCAACAGATTGAAAAGGGCGCTACGCTGGATTACCGCCAGCAGATTCTTTCTTTTCCTGATCTGAGTGCCTGGAATCTCAAAGTGGGGATTCCTGAAGCAATGATTGATAAGGTAACCGATGGTCAGGAAGCGGTGGCCACCGTGGATGCATTGCCCGGGCTGATTCTGCGGGGCCGCGTTTCCAAGGTGACTGCGGTGCCGGATAATCAGGGATGGTTCAGTACCGGCGTTAAAACGTATACGGTTATGATCGAGGTGACCTCCGGCGCAAATCCCAAGCTGAAGCCCGGCATGACGGTGAAGGTCGAGATTCTGACCGACGAGCTGAAGGATGTGCTGTATGTGCCGATTCAGTCGGTGGTGTCGAAGAATGATCAGCACTATGTCTACGTGATCAAACGCGGCCGCAAGGAGCTTCGCGAAGTGGAGATCGGAAAATACAACAACCTCTACATGGAGGTTCGGGATGGTCTGGAAGAGGGTGAAGAGATCCTGCTTTATGCGGAGGTAGAAGCCGATAAAGACGCAATGCTGAGAAAGAGCCCTCTGGACCAGGAAGAGGAGAATGCTTCGGAAGGGAAGCAGGCTACGGAATGAGCAAGCCCATTGTTGAACTGAAAAAGGTGGTCAAGGAATACACGAACGGGCCGCTCCGGGTGACGGCGCTACGCGGCGTGGACCTGTGCATTAATCAGGGCGAATATGCCGTGATCATGGGAGCGTCCGGGTCCGGCAAATCCACCATGCTCAATCTTTTAGGCTGCCTTGATCATATCAGCTCCGGCGATTATCTGCTTGGAGGGCAAAGCGTCGCCAACCTGACGGATGATGAACTGTCTGAAATCCGTTCCCGCCGGATCGGATTTATTTTCCAATCCTATAACCTGATTCAGCAGCTCAATGTGCTCGAAAATATTGAAGTGCCGCTTTTTTATCAGGGAGTCCATGAACACGAGGCTCGGGAAAAAGCGACCCAGCTGGCCGTTAAAATGGGGTTGGCCGATCGCCTGACGCACAAACCGATGGAACTTTCCGGCGGGCAGCAGCAGCGCGTGGCGATTGCCCGCTCCCTGATCTGCGATCCCATTCTCATGCTGGCCGACGAGCCGACCGGCAATCTTGACACCCGGACCGGCGATGAAATCCTACAGTTGATCGATGAGTTGCATGCCGAGGGAAAGACCATTGTCATGGTGACGCATGATGACGAAATTGCGCATCGTGCGCAGCGGATTATTCGCGTCAGCGACGGACAGATTGTCGCGAACGAGTGGACCGGAGGACCGGCATCATGAGTTCCATGCGAATCGAGCGGATGGTGCGACTGGCCGTTAAGAATCTCAGTCAGTACAAACTGCGCGCCGCATTAACCATGTTGGGTATTATTTTTGGCGTGTGTTCGGTGGTCGCCATGTTGAGCGTGGGCGAAGGAGCGAATCAGGAGATTCAGGAAAAAATTCAGCGCATGGGAAGCCGCAATATTATTCTGGAGAGCGTGAAGCCCCCGCAGAATGAGAATGAAACCGAGACCACGCTGAACCGGATTGCCTCGTATGGATTGAAATACAGCGATGCTTTGCTGTGTGCCACGCACGTACCCAATCTGGAATCCATCACTCAGATGAAGGTGCTCCGCTTTAATGTGCAGTTTGAATCGCGCATGCTGCAGACCGATGTCATTGCCACGACGCCCGGATATTTTCATGTGCAGCGCTTTCGGCTTCTTCGCGGGCGTTTTCTGAGCAGCTCCGACGGGGAATTCGGCCTGCCGGTCTGTGTGATCGGATCGCGACTGGCACGAACGCTTTTTGCCGGAAATGATCCGATCGGTCGGAATCTCAGCATGGATGGTGATGCTTACACGGTTGTCGGAATTGTCGGGGACATTTCACAGACGGAGATCGCCGCTCAAAACGAGCTGTGGCTGGAGGGGGAAAATCAGGACGTCTACATTCCGCTTCGGACCTATCAGCAGCAGCGGGGCGACCTGTTTGTCGAGCAGGTCGAGGGCGGTATGCGGGCCGAGCAGATTGAGCTTCATCGGATTATTCTGAGCATCGAAAATCAGGAGGGTGTTGTCCGGGCGGTTGATGCGCTGAGACAGATTCTGAAGAAAAATCATGAAAAAGAGGATTACGGCATCGTAGTGCCGTTGGAGCTGATCCGGCAGGCCCGCGAAACGCGGCGTCTTTTCAATATCGTTCTGGGGTCCATTGCCGCAATTTCGCTCATCGTGGGCGGGATCGGCATCATGAACATCATGCTTGCGACGGTCAGTGAGCGTACCCGTGAAATCGGTATCCGACGCGCGCTTGGAGCCCGGCGGCGAGATATTGTGCTTCAGTTTCTCATGGAGACGCTCATTCTTTCCATCTCGGGCGGGGTAATCGGTTTGGTGTTCGGCTATATTATTCCGATGATGATCACGTACTTTACTCATGTAAAAACGGCCCGCACTTTTTCTGCTTTTGCCGTGGCGTTCACGGTTTCCGTTTCGGTTTCCGTGATTTTCGGGATCTATCCGGCGCGTCGAGCGGCCATGATGGATCCGATCGAAGCGTTGCGGCATGAATAAGGATTGCTCCCGGTTTCGATTCCTTTAGTCTGACCTGCATGTTGACACTTGGAGATATTGGAGAACATGAAGCCATTTGCCGGCTGGTAAAGACGCTGGGCAATCATGCGGAGCTGGTGGTGCCGGCCGGAGATGACTGTGCGGTTGTGCGTCTGTCCGGCGGCCTTTTCGATCAGGTATTCACCACGGATCCTGTAATTGAACATGTTCACTTTCTTCCCGGGCATGAGCCGCGGCGAATCGGAAACAAGGCTGTTGGGCGTGTTTTGAGCGATATTGCGGCCATGGGGGCGCAGCCGCAATGGCTGTTGGTGAATGTTGTGGCTCCGAAGAGTGTCTCTATTGAGCGGCTTGAGGCGATTTATGAGGGCATGCAATCGTTGGCCGGCCGGTTTGGTGCGACGATCATCGGTGGCGATCTGGCTGAGGGGCCCGTATTGGAGCTGCATGTGTTTGGCACCGGCATCCTGCCGGCGGGAAGTGCGTTGCTGCGGTCCGGCGCCCGTCTCGACGATGTCTTGCTGGTAACCGGACGACTGGGCGGAAGCATAGAAGGCCATCATCTCGATTTTATCCCGCGCGTGGAGCAGGGGATGTTTCTGCGCGAATCCGGACTGGTGCATGCCATGATGGATATCAGTGACGGGCTGGCGACGGATCTGCGGCATATTCTGGCTCAGAGTTCGGTGGGCGCGGTGGTGGAGGCTTCGTCCATTCCTGCAACGGGGTCATTAGAGCAGGCCCTGTATGACGGGGAGGATTTTGAATTGCTGGTGGCTGTGGCCGAAGCAGATGTGCAAGCGCTGTTGAACGCGTGGAATGCACGTTTCGATGTGTTGCTAACTGCTATCGGTCGGGTGACGGCGCATTCCGGAGAGCTTTGTCTGAAGCGAGAGAATCATGTTTTCGAGCTTCTGGAGAAAAAGGCTTTTGAACATTTTTCGGGATGATGAAAACATCTGTAAACGGGCGGCTTTTCCCATGGGTGTACACTTGTCTTTCTTTTGTCTTCATGAATAATAGGCCGTTCATTTTTTGCAATCGCTAATGAGTTAGCTGGGGAGATATAATGGCCGACAATAGATCGTTCGAATCTACGCTTCACGACATCGTATACAGTATCGATACGGGTACCGGTCTTAAGATCATTCGGGTCAGCCTGTATGTGCTGGTTTTGCTCGTGATTATGATGATCTACACCGCCACACAGTTTCGTGGGCTGAAAACCGAGGAGTCGATGGATTTTGCGCAGCTGGGGCGCAATTATTCCTTTCAGAACGGTTTGGTCACCAAATATGTGCGGCCGCTAACCATGTGGAAGATGGCTTCACGCAGTGAGCGCGAAGACCCGCAAATCGGGCTTCATCCGGATCTTTTTCATCCGCCGGGCTATCCCATTGTGCTATCCGCCGGATTTCATCTGTTTGATCTGGTCGGCATTGATCCGTTTGAGGTCGATGACAGCGGGCGGGGTGTTGCCATGCATGCCGAGCAGTGGGTGGTTATCGCATTTAACAACCTCTTTGCGATATTAACGGGCTGGCTGGTATTCCTGCTTGGTAAGCGAATTTTTACCCGGGAAATCGGGTTTGTCGGCATGACCATCTATTATCTGAGCGATCTGGTTTGGCGCGACTCCATTTCCGGTCTGAACATTACCATGGCCGGCTTCTTCGTGATGGCTGCATTCTATGCCATGGCCGTCGCTATGCTCAATAAGCGAGACGGCGAGTCCCCGAAAAGCTGGATCGCGCCGTATATTCTTTCAATCCTGTTTGCGGTTGCTGCATTTTACACACGCTATATTGCCCTTGCGATTGTGCCCGGTCTCTGCCTTTTTGCCTGGCTGATGGGCGGTCGGTTCCGCGGCGGCCTGCGTTTTGTTGCTATTTTCATCGTGCTCTACGGCATCATGGTCTCGCCATGGCTGGTGCGAAATTACAAAGTTTCCGGAAATCCCGTGGCGATGGTCGGGTACTCTGCTCTGGTTGATACGGACAATTTCCCCGGCGATTCCCTGATGCGGGGAAAAGATCCGGGCATCGGTATTTCTGAAGGCATGTCGATGGTTGCCGACAAGTGGAATGTCAACTACACTAAGAATCATCCGACCGCTATTACCGGAATGGGGGGCGGTGCCCTGATGGCGCTTTTCCTGGTAACGTTCTTCTATCATTTCATTCGTCCCCAGGTGAACTATCTGCGCTGGGGGGTCGGCGTGTCGCTCGGAGTCATGGCGATTCTGGCAGGCTTTTTTTCCGAGTCCTCCATCAGTATGCTGCATACGTTCTGGCCGTTCGTGGTTCTTTATGCGATAGCCTTTTTCTACATCCTGATTGATCGTCTGGATTTGGGTGTGCGGCTTTATAATCTCGGGCTGAAGCTGTTGCTGGTACTGATTGCGGCCCTGCCTTTTCTGCTTACACTGATGCCTCCCCATGAAAAGCCGCCGTATCCGCCGTACTATGTGCCGGCCATTTCCAAGGTCACTTCATTGCTTAGTCCCCGGGAAGTCATGTGTTCCGACATGCCATGGGCAACGGCCTGGTATGGTGACCGTATCACCATTCAAATGCCCCGGACGCTGGACGATTTTTATGAAATCAATGACTACAACCAGTATATCAGTGGGCTGTATATTACGACCATCACCAAGAATAAGCCCTTTGTCCGGGAGCTTCTTGATGGTCCTGAAAAGAGCTGGCTGCCGGTTATGAGTGGTCGGACTCCTGCCGATTTCCCGCTGAAAGAGGCGATTTCCCTGCTTCGTCAGGATCAGATATTCTTCAGCGACCGCAATCGTTGGGGCGGCGACTCCGGCACGGGCGAATCTGCTCACTAAGGAGAGACGTCATGCGTATTGTTTTCATGGGATCCGCAGCTTTGGCGGTTCCTTCGCTGAAGGCATTGCTTGAATCGGATTGTGATGAGATTGTCGGTGTGGTTTCTCAGCCGGATCGTCCTGCCGGACGGAAGCGTCAGTTGACTCCCTGTCCGCTTAAAGCGTTTGCCGAAACCCGCGATCTACTACATATTCTCACGCCGGAGCGGATCGGGGATGCTGACGCGGTGGCGGAGCTGGCCTCCCTCAGGCCGGATCTGTTTGTTGTGGTAGCCTATGGTCAGTATATTCCGTCACGCGTCATAGAGCTGGCTCCAAACCAGGCCATTAATGTGCACCCTTCGCTCCTTCCTAAATACCGTGGTTCGGCACCGATTCAGTGGGCGCTGCTTAATGGAGATACTGAAACCGGTGTAAGCATTATATATCTGGCCCGAAAAATGGACGCCGGTGATATCCTGCGGCAGGAAGTTTATCCGATTGGGCCGGAAGATACCTCGGCCACGCTTCATGACCGGATGGCCGAGCGAGGGGCCGAACTTCTGGTGAAAGCGATCGATGATATCCGCTCCGGAACCGTTTCCCGGACGGTTCAGGATGACGCCGAAGTGGTCGAGGTTCGGAAGTTTACCAAGGATGATGGATATATCGACTGGAGTCTTCCTTCGGCCATTATTCATAATCGGATTCGTGCTTTCGACCCATGGCCCGGCAGTCAGTGCAGGCTTCCCGGCGGAGAGCCGCTCAAGGTTTGGAACGCATCCCCCGAGCAGGGAAAGGGTTCGCCCGGAGAACTTCTTGACGATAAGCTGCTGGTGGCCTGCGGGCAAGGAGCGCTTCGGCTAAAGGAGATTCAGCCGGGCGGCAAGGGGCGTATGGATGCCGCCGCTTTTCTTAATGGCCGTCCAATGCCGGCCGGTGAGCGGCTTTTGAATGGCGGGTGATCGCTCGCGTCCGCAGATTTCAGCTGACTTTTCGGTGATTCCGTTGTATCATCAACTCCGATACGGCACGGTTATATATCCGCTTTAAATAGCGTGATTTTCTGGTGGATGTCCGGCTAGTATTTTTTACTATTATTGGCATCATATTCGAGAGGTTCTGAATGACAACAACGCACAGTCTAATTAATCAGATGATCCAGCTTCAGGAGCTGATCGTGGCCAGCATGCAGAAAAAGGTCTCCATGCCGACGGCCAAGCTGGACGAGCTCCAAAAATCAATTTCAGCCTTGGGCGCGGATTTGCCGCAGCAGGTCAAATCCCATTTTAACCGTCTCCTTCAGAAGCATCCGGAAGCGATTGTTCCGGTTGCAAACGGATTATGCTCCGGGTGCGGGATGGCTCTGACAAAAAGCCTGGTTAACAGTGTGCATAAAGCAGATGGCATGTACAAATGCCCTAATTGCGCCCGTTTCCTCTACTATCCTGAACAGCTTGTGGAGCGCGAGCGAACCAGCCGGGTTTATGGTGAGGTCCGCAAGGTCGGTATTTCCCGTTATACTTCCCCGGAGCTGATGATGCATCTCAAGGGAGGAACCGGCGAAGAGGTCCTTCGCGAGCTGTGCGGCCGGATGGCCGATGAGGCCTTTGTGGACGACGCCAACCTGTTGCTGGATTTGTCCCTGCAGCGTGAAGCGATCGTGAGCACGGCTGTGGATAACGGGCTGGCATTTCCCCATGTTCGCGGGGTTGAAGGAGGCGGTCTGTCCATGGCGGTCGGAGTCAGTAAAAAGGGGGTGCGTTTTGGCGGTCCGGGCCGTACGTTGTCGCGCATTTTCTTTTTCATGGTTATTCCGACGGCAACCAGTGCATTTTATCTGAAACTGATTTCGGGACTTTCGCGTACTTTCCGTGATAGCGACGCCCGGGATATGCTGCTGAATACTTCAAATGAAGAGGATCTGTGGAAGGCCCTCATCAAGGCAACCCGCAAGACATTTAAATAATCCGCTCTCATTGATGGGTGAAAAAGGTCGGCGAAGCCGGCCTTTTTGATTATATAGGAACAGATATGTCCACAATTTATGATATCGATAAAATGGAAACGCTGCGTCGGCAGGCAGCTGTTCAGCCGCATGGGATGAAACGCTTTCGGAATGCTTTGTTCAAAAACGGGCAGTCCTGGGATGCGGCGCTGGAGGTTTTGCCTGAGGAGGGGCGAGCACTGTTTTCAGAACAGATTGTTCCCGAATGTCTCGAACTGAGAGAGCGCCACGATTCCGCCGTCGACGGAGCGTCCAAGCTGATTTTTCAGACAAAGGACGGGCACCTTATAGAGAGCGTTGTTCTGCGTCCACGAACCGGTCGGACTTCCATCTGTATCTCTTCGCAGGTGGGTTGCGCGTGTTACTGCAGTTTTTGCGCTACCGGAAAAATGGGATTTACGCGGAATCTGGCATCGGCGGAGATTTTGGATCAGGTGACACAGGCCAATCGACTGCTTAAATCGGAAGGCCGCGTTATACGCAATGTTGTCTTTATGGGAATGGGGGAGCCCCTGCTCAATCTTAATGAGGTCTTTGCTTCAGTTGATTTCCTCACGGCAGTCCCTTTTTTTAATCTGTCCGGCGCGCGTGTGACGGTTTCGACGGTTGGAATTCCTGATGCCATGGCCTGTTTTACAGGACGTTTTCCTTCTGTTCGCCTGGCTCTCAGCCTGCATAGTGCCCGGCAGGAGGTGCGGGAGCGGCTGATGCCGCAGGCTCGGCGATTCCCGTTGGATATGCTTCGGGGGGCGCTGGTGAATGCCGCCGGAAACGGGACGGTCATGATTGAATACCTTATGCTTCTGGGGGTAAACGACGGACCGGAAGATTTGGCTGCATTAGTAGAATATCTCGGAGACATTCCGGTTCATATTAACATTATTCCATTTAATGAGTATGCCGGCTGTAGTCTGCAGGGAACGCCGCAGTCCGGGCGCGAGCATTTTGCAAACGAGCTCAAGGCTGCAGGCTTTGATACCACCTTGCGGTATTCTCTGGGGTCTGATATTGCTGCGGCCTGCGGTCAGCTGGTTAAACATAAAAAGGAGCAGATGCATGGGACTGGATAACATTGTCTTGGAGTTGGCACTGATTTTTGCCGGTGCCGCGTTACTCGGAACGCTTTTTCTCTATCTTCGGCAGCCCATCATCCTTGCATATATTGTATGGGGCGGTTTGATCGGGCCAGTCGGCTTTAAGGTAATGGATTCGCCGGAGCACATTGAGCACCTTTCGCATGTCGGCATTATTTTGCTTCTGTTTTTGCTCGGGCTGAACCTGCACCCTGAAAAACTGCTGCAACTCTTCCGGAAGACATCGGTTGTGACGCTCGGAACCAGTCTGGTTTTTGCTCTGGTAAGCACGGGGGTCTGTCTGTTGTTGCGTTTCAGCATGAAGGACAGTCTTGTGGTCGGCGCATCTATGATGTTTTCAAGTACCATCGTCAGCCTGAAATTAACTCCGACCACGACACTGCATCAGCGTCATACGGGCGAAATGATGATCAGTGTTCTGCTTTTCCAGGATATTCTCGCCATTCTGCTGATTCTTCTGCTGGGAGGCGGTAAAGGATCGGGGGGGGGTGTGCTGGCGCTTTTGCTGGTGGGGTTGAAGCTGGCTGCTTTGGGCGGTTTGTCTTTCGTGGCGGTCAAGTTTGTAATCATTCCGCTGTTTCGGCGTTTCGAGAAGATTAAGGAGTACTTTTTTCTGGCCTCGCTTGGTTGGTGCCTGCTGATGGCTGAAGTGGCCTATCTGATCGGGCTTTCCTATGAAATGGGTGCATTTATCGCCGGGGTGTCGATGGCCGCTTTTCCGATTGCTCTGATTATTTCCGAAAGCCTGAAGCCCATCCGTGAATTTTTCCTGATTCTCTTTTTCTTCTCGATCGGAGCACGGTTCGACTTGTTTGTTACCAAGAAGCTGCTTCTGCCGGGGTTGGTTCTTGCTGCCGTGCTGATGGTGATGAAGCCGTTGTTGTTTGGTGCCGCCTTTCGCTGGATCAAGGAAGAGAGAAAAATTGCGGGCGAGTTGGGGATTCGTTTGGCTCAGGCGAGCGAGTTTTCTCTTTTGGTTGCATATAGTGCCGAGAATTTAGGCAGAATCTCGCTGGATGCCTCTTATTTGATTCAAACTGTCGTGATTTTGACCTTCATTATCTCTACCTATTGGGTTGTGAATAAATTTCCAACCCCAATATCGACTAAAAAGGATTTGCTGCGCGATTAGTTTTTGGGTTTTAGGTGGTTAATTTGTTGGTGTGCCGTGTTTGTTCTGAAAAGTGTCCTGTTATGGCGTCTAAATTTAATCTGATTGGTTGGTGTTTGTTGTTTTGTGACTAAAATAAGATGTGAATTTTGGTTTGTATTTGTTTTTGGTTATTTTGTTGACACTTTTGGGTGTTAAATTTAGGTTGCGCTTAAATATGGAGGTTAATTATGGCCAATAAAGCAATGGAAGGCGGACAGGCAATTATTCGCTGTCTTGAAAATGAAGGGGTCGAATATATATTCGGCTACTCCGGGGGGGCAGCTATTCCGATCTTTGATGCGCTGATCACAACCGAGACTAAAATTAATTTTGTGCTGACCCGTCATGAGCAGGGTGCTGCACATATGGCGGATGGATATGCCCGCGCAACGGGTAAGCCGGCCGTTGTTCTGGTGACCAGCGGTCCCGGTGCGACCAATACGCTGACCGGCATCATGACGGCGCACATGGATTCGGTTCCAATGATTGTCCTCACCGGTCAATCGGTTTCATGGATGCTCGGCAAGGATGCATTTCAGGAGGCAGACATTTTCGGGATTACAATGCCGGTCATCAAGCACTCCTATCTGCTGAAAGATGCCAACGATATTCCGCGAATTATCCGCGAGGCCTTTCATATTTCTACAACAGGACGCCCAGGGCCGGTCCTGATCGATATTCCGAAAGATATCAGCGCCGGACCGTGCACGGCCGATCTGCATGCGGAAATGGATCTTCCCGGGTACACGCCAGTGACTACGGTTAATAAGGATACGATTCTTGAGATTGCCGAGGCACTGGCGAAATCGAGCCGCCCGCTTATTCTGGCCGGTCATGGTGCCATGATTGCCGGTGCGGATGATGCCCTTCGAGCGCTTGCTGAAAAATCGAAGATTCCGGTGACGAATACTTTGCTCGGAAAGGGCGTTTTCCCGGAAACCCATAAGTTGTCTCTCGGTATGCTGGGCATGCATGGAACGGCTTATGCCAACAAGGCGATTTGCGAGTGCGACCTGCTGCTGAATATCGGATCCCGGTTTGATGACCGTATTCTGGGTAAGCCGGATCAGTTCTGTAAAAATGCCACGATTATTCATATCGATATCGATGCTGCGGAAATCGGAAAAATGATTCAGCCGCAGATTGCGTGCGTTGCGGATGCCCGCGTGGCGCTAGAGGAGCTTATCAAGCATGTTCCTATTTTGGAAACCCGGGAATGGCGCAAGCATCTGGATGGGTACAAGACACGCTATCCGCTCAAGTTTAAGCGGCAGGGCAGCCTGAAAATGCAGCACATTATTGATGAATTCTACAAGCTATCCGACGGCAAGGCATGCGTTGCCACGGATGTCGGTCAACATCAGATGTGGGCTGCTCAGTTTTACAAGAACGACAGCCGCTATAACTGGCTGAGCTCCGGCGGCGCCGGAACGATGGGCTTCGGTCTGCCGGCCTGTATCGGGGCCGCCTTTGGCCGGCCGAATGATATACACATCTGCTTTGTCGGCGATGGCGGATTTCAGATGACCTTCTTTGAGCTGGCGACGGCTGCACTTTACAAGCTTCCGATCAAGATTGTTGTATTGAACAATCATTATCTTGGCATGGTTCGCCAGTGGCAGGAGCTGTTCTATGACGACCGCAAGAGCGGGGTTGATCTGGAAGGGAATCCGGACTTTGTCAAGCTGGCCGAATCTTTTGGAATCAAAGGATTCAACCTTCGCCGTCCCGGGGATGTCAAGCGGGTGCTACAGAATGCCCTGAGCTATAACGACGGGCCGTGCCTGATTAATTGCGAAGTGGAGAAGACGGATAACGTATTCCCGATGATTCCCGCCGGCGCCGCCATCGAGGATATGCTGATTGAGCCGCCGACATCCAAGCTGGAAAAGCCGACGGGATCCACCTAGGCCGACAAGGAAGTTCACTGATTGGCAACATCGAAAACGGAGTCTTGATTATGCCGAATACGAATAAAATCATGCATACATTGAGTGTATATGTTTCTAACAAGCCCGGTGTGCTTGCGCGCATTGCCCAGGTTTTTTCCCGGCGCGGTTTCAATATTGAGTCCTTGGTTGTTTCGCCTGCCATTGATGGCCATTTTTCACGAATGACCATCAGCTGCAGCGGTGATCCGGACGGGCTTGATCAAATCATTAAGCAGCTGTCGAAGCTTATTGATGTCCTGCAATGCATTGACCATACCTATGATGAGTCCGTAACCAAGGAGATGGGGCTGATCAAGATCGCGGTCAACAGTCAGGGGCGGTCCGAAGCGCTGCAGATTGCAGAGCATTATGGTTGCAAGACCGTCGATCTCACGCCGGACTCGATGATTCTTCAGGTGGTCGGTAATCCTGATAAGATCGATGCGCTTGAAGAGATGATCGCCAAGTTTCGAATTATAGAACTGGTTCGAACCGGCAAAGTGGTCATGAGTCGAGGAAGTGATCTGACCTGATGTTGAAAGGGTGCCGAACGGCACCCTTTCTGTTATCCGGCCAGCTTGTTCTGCATGGCGATCACCTGATCGCTTGTCGTGTGATACCGGTTGTCGACGCCCTTGTTGGCGGGGCATCCGACAATGTCGATCAGCATATTCATCAGGAATTTCAGGTGTTCTCCGCTATTCGAAGCCAGTCGAAGCATATCTTTCTGCTCTTCCGAGATGGTGCCGACATAGCCGTTCATCATCATTTCCAAAGAGGCATTAATTGCTGTAAGCGGCTGCATCAGTTCCTGAGCCACTTCCGACAGTGCTGCAAGGAGCTCGGTGCGAGACATCCGGTGCGCCTTTCCACCGATGGTCGTTGCATTTCCATCCTTGATTTGCTGAGAGAGGGCCGCGAGTTTTTCGCGGGTATTATCCAAAGTGTCGTCCAGATTGTGGTTGGCCTGTCCCAGAAGGTCTTTTACCTGAGTGCCTTCCGCATTTTTTGTCCTCATCAGGGATTCAAGCTTTTCGAATACCTCCGTCAGAGTACTCAATCCATCGCCGAGGGAGGGGCCGGGGGTTCTCGATGCCTTGTTGCCGCTTTCCAGCACGATGCGCCGCCAGTCGCTGCCTGGGAAATCAGAACCCCGCAGCAGGGTTTCTGCGACATCGGCGCCCTGTGACTGGATAAACTGATGCAGCTGTTCCTTGCTTCGTTCGATGGCTTCCTGATGCTCCATATATTGGGCGGCGGCGATCTCAAAGCTAAGGCTTTCATCCATCTGGCGGATTGCCTGAACAATCTGGCGGTCCAGTTCCGGATCTTCTTCTCCGGCCAGCTCCCTCATGCGTTGAAGGATGCTTTCCTCGAGCATAAGAAGTGATTTTTTCAGGTCGGCTTTTCCTTCGGACGACTGATATGCCTTCTGCTTGCGCAATCCTTCATACGTACGACGCAGGCATCCGAGAATAATGTCATTCAGAGATTCCCCTGCAAGTTCCGAGGCCGACTGCCGGATCGAAACGGATTCCATGAGCATGCGTGCGAGCCGGTCCGGCTCGGTTGCTGCCTTGTTCAGCGCTTTTCCAGTTTCCGGATCATCGGCTTCAACATCACCTTTAAGGAATGCGACGATCTGTTCAACATGTACGCCGTCGCCGGCGGGGGAGTCTGAATGATCATGGTCATCGAGAATCAGGATGCCATCGCCGCCGATGCCGGCAAGGTCGCTTTCATTGGCAACGGTCTGTCCTTCGCGAACTGCCTGATAACTTGTTTTTTCCGTTTCAATGTGGCTGATCCCGGAGTGCCCAAGCGATCGTTCAAAGCTCTCTGCATCATTGGCGGCAAGAAGTTCAGTAAGCTGGATCAGTTCCTCCGCGGTGAGGCCGCGGGCAATTTTCAAGCCGGTTATCCTCAGTCGGGACAGGCGGCGTTCGAGGGATTTCTGCAGTGTCCCGGATGTCTGAACCAGCTGTTCGTCGATGGTCATCAAACCATTGAAACAGCCGATAATCATCTTTCGGCGCGTTGTGAAGAGATCGTTAAGCGCCTGAATGGTGGCTTCCAGCGCATTTTTTGCCGCCGGATGGTTTTTTCCGTAGGTCGTTACCAGATTAATCGATCGGCCGAGCTCATTCAGTACCCGGACCAGAGAGGGATCCTCGATCGACTGACCTGAAATATTCGGATTTTCACTGACGCTTTCCATGGTTCCCCTGATTTGCCGTTGCAATTGACGATAAACAGCAAAGCAGAATTTATGCCCACTCTGGGGTGCAGGGCGTAATGGGACTGTATGATTACGGTCGGTAGAGATAAAAAAACGCCCGGGATGGGCGTTTTTAAAGGGATCAGTCAATGCGCCTGAGCACGATGCCGGTTCTTGCAGGCATATAAATCATAATCTGGTTTCGGATATTTTCACCATCATCATATTCAAAGCTGTGAAAATGCTGCTCCGGATCAATCAGATCAAAGCCGCCGTAACGGGCATCATCCGTGTTTAAGGCAATTTCATAACATCCTGGTGATACGTCGACTGCATAATCCGTATAGGACTTGTTCGGGTGGAAGTTAAAAATGCAGACCAGCCCATCCCGTTCAAAGGCGATCATTTTGTCGCCGTCATTAATCAGGCGGAAGGTTACCGGAACATGTCCGAGGATATTCTGCTCCCGGAACAGGTTGACCATGTGCTCGTCAAAGTCGGCCAGGAAATGGAATTTCAGGCCCGGATCATCTCTCAGGCTCCATTGCCGTCTGGCATAATGATAGGACCAGCTGTTGCCTTCTCTTGGAAAATCAATCCATTCCGGGTGGCCAAACTCATTGCCCATAAAGTTCAGATAGCCGTGGGCGGCGGCGCTGAGGGTCGCCAGGCGGGCCATCTTATGCAGGGCGATTCCCCGGTCAACAAGCAGGTTGCGCGCTTCAAGATGCATGTTGAAATACATCTCCTTGTCGATAAGCTCGAAAATGAAGCTCTTTCCGCCTACCAGCGCCTGATCGTGCGATTCTACATAGCTGATCACCTGCTCATCGGCCCTGTGGCTGGTCAGTTCATGATAGAGCCAGTACATGTTCCACTCTTCATCCGGAATATCGTTGGCCAGTTTGAACCAGCAGTCCGGTGCCCCCATGGCCAGCCGGTAATCAAAACCGCATCCGCCTTCGTTTTCCGGTGCACCCAGCCCCGGCATTCCGGAGACATCCTCGGCGATTGTGATGGCCGCCGGTCGCACGGAATGGATCAGTTTGTTGGAAAGAGCGAGATAGGCCAGAGCATCCACATCCACTGATCCGTCAAAGTAGGTGGCATAGTTTCCAAAACCGGTTCCCAGTCCGCGATGGTGGTAGAGCATGCTGGTTACGCCGTCAAACCGATAGCCGTCAAAATTAAATTCATCCAACCAGAAACGGGCATTGGAGAGCAGGAAGTGAAGCACTTCGGGTTTGCCATAGTCAAAGCAACGGGAATCCCATGCATCGTGGTCGCCGCGGCTTCCATCGTGAAAATACTGATAAAGCGTTCCGTCAAATTTCGATAAACCTTCCGCTTCGTTTTTGACGGCATGCGAGTGGACCAGATCCATGATGACGGCGAGGCCGGCTTCATGGCACGCATCAATCAACTCCTTCAGTTCCTCCGGCGTGCCGAAGCGGGAAGAGGCTGCATAAAAGTTGGAGACATGGTAGCCGAAGGATCCGTAATAGGGATGCTCCATGATGCCCATGAACTGCACCGTATTGTATCCCATCTTGATGATGCGGGGCAGTATCTGGTCCTTGTACTCAAGGTAGGAGCCGACCTTGGCATCTTCCTGGGCCATGCCGATATGCGACTCATAAATCAGAGGCGCCTCGATCGGCGTTTTCGGTTGAGGGAATTTCCATTTGTACTGCTTGGCCGGCTTCCAAACCTGTGCACAGAATGTGTGTGTGTCCGGGTCCTGCACGCTGCGACGCGTGTAGGCCGGAAGCCGCTCTCCCTCGCCGCCGGGCCAGTATATCTTCAGCTTGTAAAGATCCTCATGTTTGAGGGCTTTTGCCGGAAGCTCGATTTCCCACACGCCTTCGCCGTCGCCGTAATGAAGCGCAAACTGGTCTTTCTGCTGCCAGTTTGAAAAATCGCCGATCAGATAGATTGCCGTGGCATTCGGTGCCCATTCACGAAACACCCATTTATCATCTCGAAAATGAAGCCCGAAATACTCATGAGCATTGGCAAAATTGTCGAGCGTCATGCTTCCGCCGGTCAGACGCTCCTCCATGTAACGGATATGGTTTTTTCGCCTTACCAGTTCGTCTTTAAACGGTTCCAGCCATGGATCGTCGGCAAGCTTTGCCAGGTTTGGGTCTCTCATCAGTTACCTTGCTGTTTTTCAAATACTTCATCTACGAGAGGACGGTGCAGCATCTGTTCATAGATGTCGATGTAGGACTGCGCGGTCACCTTGTGATTAAAGCGGTTTTTGCTCTCTGCCATGATGCGTCCAACCTGCGTTCCGCGGGTATGGACATCCAACGCGTGGAATTCCAAGGCGCGGTCGATGGCCCATGCCAAGCCTTCGCCGTCGTAGGTTTCAAAGAGGAACCCGTTTCCGGTACTGTTTTCCACATCCAGATTGGCTACAGAGTCATGCAGTCCGCCGGTATCGCGGGCGATTGGCAACGATCCGTAGATGGCGCTCGTCATCTGGGGCAGTCCGCAGGGTTCGAACAACGACGGCATAAGCATAAAGTCGGATGCCGCAAAGCCGATGTGGGACAGCCCTTCCTCAAAGTTGCAGACGGCCACCCGGTTGTAGAGATCATGCTTGTAGGCGATGTCGTGGAACACCTGTTGGTAGGCGCCGTTCGCCACAAAGACCATCTGGAGTCCGCGATCCCAGTATTTGTCGATTGTTTTATAAAGGATTTCTGAAACAAGCTGGCAGCCCTTCTGAACCGGATCGAGTCGTGATGGCCAGAACATCATCGGTGCATCCGGATTGATGTCCAGACCTAGCCGATCCTGAAGATAAACCTTGTTTTTGCGTTTGGCATCGTAGTGGTCGGCGACGCCGTATTTTTGTACCAGATAGGTGTCGGTTTCTGGATCGCAGGCGGAGTCCGGCGAATTCAGGATGCCCGATGCGCAGCCTGCATGATATTTACTCGCAACTTCCCATTGAATGTTTCCGGGAACAAAATCATGCGCATTGTCCACAATTTCCTTCATGAAGGTCGGGCTGACCGTATTGATGAAGTGGGCACTGAAAATTCCACTGCAGAGGAAGTCGACCGGATTGTTTTCGCGTGCGTCGAAATAGTTGCTCGGGGGCCATGTGTAGAATAGGTTGCTCCAGAATTCGGCCGAATCAATTCCTCGGTCTTCAATATGGGCGAGTGTTGTCTTTACCGTATGAATGTTGTGGAAGGTAAAGAGGCTTGGAATGCCCAGCATGCGGGCTTCAGCGGGAATCAGCCCGGTCATCCAGTCATTGCAGTGAATGAGGTCCGGCTTGACGGTGGGAATAATGTTGTTGATGACTTCTCGTTGGAATGCCAGAGCAATCTTCAGGTCCGTGTCTTCAGAGTTGCTGTATACGCGGTCCTGATAGTAGAAGATACGGTCTTCGGCAAGGTGGATCCGATCGCTAGGCAGCTTGCTTTTGTAGATCAGCAGTTCGTTGTCGATAAAGCCGCCGATGTCTACGTGAAACATTTTGCGGTAGTGGGGCAGTGCCACATGTACATCTGCACCCAGTTCGTAAAGTGCGGATACGAGCGATGCCGAAACATCGGCCAGACCACCGGCCTTTGCCGAAAGTTTGTTGGTCATGTTACCCATGCCTTGCGGCAGGTAGGTGATTTCCGGAGTGACGATCAGTATTCTTGGTTTCTTTATTTTTTTACTGCTCTTTGGTGCCATGCCCAACCTCTTTCTATTGTAGGTCATCAAATCAACCGGCTAGATAGTTTACAAGCTTATACTAGTGCTTTAAACGATGAACCACCCTGTAGAGTTCCGTAACGCCCCAGGCCTGTGCACCGCATCCGCGCTGGATGTGCGGGACATTGCCGTCAATGACTTCCGGAACCTGCCTCAGGCAGCCGTGATTAATGACGTCTGACGCGCTTCCAAGGATTGCAAGCGCCGTTTCGCGGGCGGCTGCGCCGTATACCATGACGAGTGCTTCCGGGTAGGATGGAAAGGGCCAGGTCCATGCTGTGCCGTTATGGTAGGCCGGTTTGCGGCGCGTATCTTCGTCACCGTCATAATGGCCCCAATAGGGATGTGCCGGATCATTGAGCAGGTGACCGTCGTTATAAACCGGAAGTGGATGAAGGACCGGCCGGTCTGCCAGGCTTCGCATGGCGCCGGGAATCAGCAGCTGTTCACAGGCCGCCACGATGCTGCGGCACAGTTCCGGATCCTGAACGGCTCCAAGTGTAACGGCCAGTAGCTGATTGGAACGCAGCGCATCGTCCACTTCCGCCTGTCGGGCACCTGTTCCCGGTGCCGCCGTCAGGCAGTCGGCCAGATAGGTAAAGTCATCGGCCCGAATCACAAAGAGTTCCGTAATGGACGCCGCAACAAGCTGCGCCCGATCCTTCCACTCTTTCTTCCGATCGATGCGTGCGATCATCTGCAAGGCATAGTGCCAGAGCGACTGAATTTCGATCGGATAGCCCTGGCGCGGAGTACCGGCTGGATAGTTTGTATCCATCCAGGTGTAGTGGGATGGACTGTAGATTAACCCCGTTTCAACATCGTAGGATATTCCGTTTTCGGTTCCGTTGATCAGTCCGCGCGCAAGCGAAATGAGTACCTGCTTCAAGGTGCGGTCGCCGCATTTTTCCTGAAGCAGTTTCTGGTGACCCTGTGCGATCATCAGTTCATCGCACGCCACGAAAAACCAGAGCGGGGCATCCGATGTTTCCCGGTTGTTGTCGTCATTGCCCCGGATCAT
Source organism: Pontiellaceae bacterium (assembly GCA_016937945.1). Lineage (GTDB taxonomy): Bacteria > Verrucomicrobiota > Kiritimatiellia > Kiritimatiellales > Pontiellaceae > Pontiella. The sequence goes on from JAFGVP010000171.1 coordinate 38,267, forward strand.
GTTCGGAATGGTTCCGCCTCGTTCAAACTTGGCAAACTGAAGCAGAATGTTTTTAGCCTCTTCCAGCAATCCGGCCGCAATGATGCCGCGCAGGCAGATCAGCGTATCGCGTCCCCAGTCAAGGAACCACGGATAGCCGGCGATTACCGTTTGGAACGCATCGCGCTTAACGATGAACTGTTTCATGGCGAGAGCCATTGCATTTTCAATCGAAACGGTTTCTGCGCCGGAGGAATCCGTCAACGGTGCAAAGGCGGGCCGGCCATTGACGGAGGCGATCAGTTCGGCCTGCTTGTTCCCCTTCAGTTCCGCTTTGAAATATCCGGGGCTGAACAGGTCGGTCGCGCCGTCAATGCCGCGTGCCCGGTCCACGGGATGCTCGATCATGTAATACCACTCCGGCTCACTGAGGAACGTGCCGCCTTTCAGGTCGATATCGAGCTTCCGGTCCTCGGCGGGCGCAAAAACGAAACCGTTTTTTCGCGTTTGGATTGCCTCTGGCCACTGTTTTTCCGGTCCGAAAAAGGCCTTCGTGACTTCGTGGTTGCAGCGGTCCTCAATGTCCGGACGAATAATGAGCGAGACCGGTTCATCATCCTGAAGTCGTTCCGGATCATGGCCGGCGGCTTCGCGCCGGAAGGTGAGCCGGATCGCATTGGTATCCGGATGCATCTGCAACGATGCCCTCAGGGCAATCAGCAGTCCTTCGCCGGTCGGAACGGCAAAATCCCAGCTCACCGTTCCGTCATCCGCTACGCTGAAGCGCTTCTGGCAATGGAGAGACAGTTCATAGGAATAGCCCTTGTGCACGATCCATCCACGACAGCGCGACAGCATGGTATGGCGGTCCACGGGAACATCGGGGTGCAGGTTGGCCGATAGCAGCCCGTCGTATTTGCTGCGCAGTTCTGCCCAGCCGATGCGAACCTGTGCCAAGGCGCCGCACCGGTTGGTGCAGATGGCATAACGATCACGATCGTGTCCTTCGCCGGCCTTGCAGGCGGTGATAACGGTTGCGGCATCCATCGGGCAGAGCTGCATCAGCGGAGCGGCCGCGTGGGCGATTCCGTTCGATTCGAACAGGGTGAGTTTAAGGGTCAGGTCCCGATGGGCAGCGGGAGTCGCCATCGGACGGAAGAGCGTGAAGAATTCGCCGTTTTTCCGGATCAGCGACTTTTCGTGGGCAAGGGTGGTTCCATCCTCTGCTTTCAGCTCGGCAATAAATCCGTGCTCGGACCGAACGAGCAGGAAATGTCCCGGAGCCAGCATCACCTTGCGGTGCACATCACGCGGCCACTGCCAGGTGGTTACGATCGGGGCATTGCCCGCCAGCTCTTCACACAGCTGCTTCGGATCTTCCATGAGGCGGTCTAGATCAAAATGCTCAAGCTGGTTGAAGTAGGCGAAGATATCCATGGCCTTGGCCCGCAGGCACTGCTCTTCGCTGCGTTCCGATCCGTGGAACGGTGCATCCAGCAGGGCATTAATCCGGTCATTCCATTCGGGATTACTGCTGAGGCAGAGGACTTCGCCGGGCCGCAGGTGACATGTCGAAGCGGCATGTTTGGATACGTTTTCGGTAATCAAATCGTTCATGTGTTGCGGAAATTCGCCGCGCCAGCTGACCATGCCATCCACTTCGTGATTCAGGTTGGCGAGAACCAGCAGCTGTTCTCCGCTCTTAGGATCGGTTCGAAGGATCGCTGCAGAGTTGTGGTATTCGTTTGTGATGAGTTCAACACGTGCCCCTGCATGGAAGGCCGGGTGCACTTCCATGATCGCATTCAGGCGCCGGATAAGGTCGATCTGGTTCTCCTCGGATCCCCAGTTCAACGAGTGAGCATTATGCACATTGATCTTTTCCGTCGCCAGCCACTCCACGCCGTTGGCAAATCCGAAGGCGCCGTTGTGGGAGGTAAGGGCGCAGAAAGCATTACGCAACCGGGCAAACACAGCTGATGTCGCCGCCAGCCGCATGTTGTCGTGGGTTTCCGAAAAGTGAATCAGGTTGCCCTTGCTGGAGGATACCCGGATGGATTCCGGCAGATAGCCGTCGACCTGTCCCTGATCATAGTTCTGGAAGATTTCGGAATAGGCCCAGTTCATGCCCGAGTCCGCCAGCAAGTGCTCTGTCACATGCTTATGGCCGCCGAGTCCTTCGAGCATGAAGATGGTATCCGGATATTCAAGCCGGACCTTCGCGATGATATATTCCCATGCCTCGAAGGGTACCTTGTAGCCGGCATCGCAGCGGAATCCGTCAACGCCGCGCCGGCACCAGAAGAGAAAGACGTCGGCCATGTAGCACCAGAGGCCGCGGTGGGAATAATCGAGTTTCGAGAGATCTTCCCAGACCGTGCCCCATGCGCCGGGCGACATGAATGAACCGTCTTCGTTATGATGGAACCATTCCGGATGGTTCACCTGCAGGTGCGACGCCCAGCCCGTGTGATTGATCGGCATGTCCAGATAGAGCCGTGCATTACGCTTGTGCACTTCGTCCACCAGTTCCTGGAACTGATCGAGCGGGGTGGTGTGCTGGTCGAATTCCGCCAGCGCCGGATCAACGTCAAGCAGGTCCATGACGGCAAACGGACTGCCGAAACGGCCCATGCGGGCATAGGTGGTCGGAGTCGGATGAATCGGCAGCAGCTGCACGATCTTACAGCGCAGGGTGCCGATAATAAAATCGAGCTCCTTGATCAGATCCCGGAATTTGCCGCTGCGGGGAATGACCGCATAACCCGCTTCGTCGAGCTGCCGGACTGCCGGTTCTTCCTGCTGTGCGATGGCGCCTTTATAGCGGCATTCGCCGAACTGACGGACGAAGGCGGTATACATGGTGTTTCCGGCGCAGGTTTCAGCCGGTTCAACCTTGATCATGGAGTTTCCGCCTTCGGGCCACTCAATCGAATGCGATCCTTCCGGTAAAAAATAGGTCTTGGCCTCGAAGCGGCCGACCTCAAGCAGCGGCAGGGTTATGCTGAAGCGACCGTTGCCTTCGTTCGTCATTGGATGGTCGTGCCAGTCACGGGCCAAAGGCTGCAGGTTTTTTTCTGCATGGGCAATGATTTCGCCATGCCGGACTTCGGCAAAACCAATGTTGGAGCGAAGCCACGCCTGCCCTTTTCCGGCGTTGCGGGTCTCCAGAGTAAAGGTAATCTGATCGCCGCGAAAGAGAATGTTATGTCCGCCGGGAGCGGGGGACTGGTTCAAGCTGCTCATTTTTAAACCTTTTTTTGTAGAGTCGATATCTGTCAAAAACTGGGTTTCTTATAGGTCGATTGATTCGTGATGTCTGGAAAAAAGCGCAACAGTTTACCAAATAAGCCGGTTGAACCTGATTCTCCGGGAGAGGTAATCGGGGTCGTGAGCCGGATAAAAAGTCCGTTGTTTGAGACCTGCAATAGGCGGGTGCTTCCGTTCGTTCATGAATCGTAATCTGAATTGTGGTGCAGTTGAGTCTGATTTCGGTCACCAATACAGAGTGAACCTGATAATGAAAACTTTGAGCGGCAAGGAGAGCGGGGCGCATGCAGAATACAAAGAAATCAATCCGGCGCAAAATGACCAGTAAACAGCCGTCTGGGTCGCGAATATGTCTTTCAACGGTGTCCGGCGCATTCCTTATTGCGGCGGTCGGATGCACGACACTGCCGGAACCTCCGGCTCAGCAGCCGATCGAATATTGTTTCACCCGTCCCGACCGGGCGGAGGAACTGCTCTACCTCCATCCGTTTCTTGCTGTTCATAAATGGACCCGCGTGGATCAGGTCCGCACGGCGGCGGACCCTGTGAAGGATATTGCCGGTGAACTGCAATCCCTGCCGGAAAACGAAGCCTATCGCTGGCAGAGCCGGACCAATGCCATTTACGATATTGTTCAGGCGCACTGGGAGGAGGCCGCACTGGCCGACCAGCTTCCTGCCCGATTCGAAAAGGTTCTTGTTCGTGATATAGAGGCCATTGCGTGGGATCCGACAGTCCCGGTTATTCTCGGCCTTGGACGCAAGCCGGATGAATACAGCGCAAATATGTTTTCTCCTCCGCCGCATCCCCGTTTTTTCTATATCCTGCACGATCGGATTGCCTTTAGGGACCACAGCGAGCCCGATGCGGTATCCGGATATGATGAAATTGTCGCATTCCTTCAGCGGGAGTGGAAAATCCATCCAGCAGACCTCCATCCGATGAACGAGTCGTTTGAATTATGGAAGCAGCATGCAAAACAGCGAGGCCTCTAAAGGAACCACTTTGACGTTTCTGCCAGCTTGGAATAGACTCCGACTTATGGTTTCCCGTATTCATTCAAAACTGCTGATGCTCCTGCTTTGTTTGCTGGGAGCGGGCTGTGCGACGGTTGCTCCTCGCGACGACGGGGTGAAGTACAAAGTGAAGATTGACGGCGCAGGGTGGGCGCTCGGCAGGGCGATCGAGGAATCGACGGCGACCTGCAAGTTTCGAAGCTATCCGCCATCCACGGTCGGACAGTTGAAATACCGGATGCAGCAGGATGAGTCGACGATTCTGGAGCTGTTGGAGTCGCATGGCTATTATGCCGGCCGGGTCCGTTTGTCGGTTAATGAGACGAAAGATCCCATGCGGGTCGACATTCAGGTCCGACGCGGCGATCCATTCACCTACAGGCAGGTAAAGCTGCTGATTCAGGGGCTTCCGGATAAATCCCTTACACGGATTCATTCGCGTCTTCGTGAAGGACAGCGTGTTGTGGCCGCCGAGGTATATGCGGAGGAGGAACGCATTCTGGATGTGATCCGCAGCCGGGGATATCCGTTCCCGAAACTGGTCCGGCGCACGGTGGATGTCGATAGGGAACAGGGCGCGGTGGATCTGATGATGGAGTTTGATCCCGGTGAATCTGCCGTGTTTGGTCCCGTGCGGATTGAGGGACTGGTTGATCTGAAGGAGCAGTACATTCGTCGGCAGGTTCCTTGGGATGTCGGAGATCCTTATGACAAGGAATCGATGGCGCGGTTTGAGCGGCGGCTGCTGGGTTCAGGCCTTTTCTCATCTCTTCAGGTTGATCTGGATTCGACACCTGGAGAGGACGGGCGCATGCCGGTTGTGGTTCAGGCCACCGAGCGCGATAAGCGAACGATCCGCCTTGGTGCCAGTTATTCCGATGTCGGGCCCGGCGGCAAGGGGCAGTGGGTGCAGCGCAGTCTCTTCGGCGGCGGTGAACGGCTGGATCTGGCGGTTGCATGGAATCCGGTCAAACGCTCGGGAGCCGGTCGTTTCACGCGTTCGGGTTTTCTGGATGCACGGCAGTCGCTGGTGGTGGATCTCGATGCCACCAAGGAAATGTCGGATGCGTATGATTCCACGCGGGGAAGCATTCAGGCGATGGTTCTTCGGGATCTGACTCCGCGAATTCAGGTCGGGCTGGGGTCGGGCTACAAGCAGTCCCGCGTGGAACAGCTGGATATGGACGAACAGTATTCCCATGTCTTTTTTCCGGTGCAGGCCATTTATGACAACCGGGATAATCGTCTCAATCCGGTGCGGGGGATGCAGGTAATCGGCCATAGCGCTTTCTTTGAAGATTTGCGGGGATCGCAGTCGTTCCTTAAAACAGAGCTTGAAGGGCGACACTATGCCATGCTCTGGGAGCGCCAGCGCCTGTCGAGTGCACTGCGGCTTTCCATGGGAAGTCTCGACGGCGCGGCGATCGAGGCGGTACCGGCCGACGAACGGTTTTATGCCGGCGGCGGGGGATCGGTACGGGGTTACGAATATCAACAGATCGGTCCGCGCCGGAATGATGTTCCGCTGGGAGGGGATAAGCGGATTGAGTTCTCTGCAGAGCTCCGCATGCAGCCGGGACCGCGGCTGGGCTATGCCGTTTTTCTGGATGGCGGAACCGTGTATAACGAGTCGATGGGCGACTATGAGCGCTCGTTGCGTTATGGCGCCGGCGCGGGGATACGCTGGTTTACCGGCATCGGTCCGCTTCGTGCGGATGTGGCCTATCCGTTGAATCCCTCCGCCGGGCAGGTGGAACGGTTGCAGTTTTATATCAGTCTGGGGCAGGCATTCTGATGAGCAGAAGACGTCATCGATTTTTGCGGGGGGCAGGATTCTTTCTGTTTCTGTTGATCGTGTTCCTCGTTTTTTTACAGACGCCCTGGGGCAAAGGAATCGTCGCCGGCTCGATCGCCCGGGCATTGAATCATCCGGGTGAACTGGAAGTTGAGATCGGGCGGATCAGCGGTTGGATCCCTGCGCAGGTGATGATTGATCAGGTGGAGGTGTCGGATGCTTCCGGCAAGTGGCTTTCCATCAGGGGGTTGCAGGGGCGCTGGTTATTGCTGCAGCTGTTCCGGAGAGAAGTCCATCTCGGTCGGTTGCATGCGGACGAAGTGTCGCTGCTTCGTCTGCCTTCAATGAAATCAGGAGCCTCCGGATCGAGTGATGGCTTCGGGATGACCGTCCGGCTGGAACAGTTTTCGGTGGATCATCTTCTGCTCGACAGGGGCTTGGCCGGGATGCCGTTGGAGTATTCGGTTCATTCGGGAAATATGTCGTTGGCGAATGGCGTGTTGTCCGGCGTGTTCTCGATTGATGGAGACGCCGTTGGTCGAGTGACGCTTCACTCGGAGCCTGATCCGGGAAGGACACCGCAGTTGGCTCTGCTGGCGGAACTCGATAAGCTCAATAAGCCGTCGTTCGGAATGGATCATGTTTCCGTGCGTCTCGACCTGCTTCGGAATGCTGATGGTATCAATGCGACGCTGAACACTCATTTTGCCCGCAATGGTGTTGCCGGAGATCTTTCAGCCGGGCTGGTCTATACGGGGGGGCTGCTTGAAATCAAGGACGGCCGATTTGAAGGGGGCGGTTATACGGCAAACGGGGATATTTCGCTGGGTTTTGACGAAAAACAGATATTCGTCGAAATCGACCTTTCCGCAACTGATGCGCAGAAAATGCCGTACACCCTTTCGGGCCGCGGCGGAGTGGACCGATCCGGGGCCTCGTGGCTGGTTTATGCAGAACAGCTCGAGGTGGTTGTACTGGATGTGGTCCGGATGACCATGTCGGGACAGATGACTCCCGAACAAATGGATGTGGACCTCCGGCTTGACGAGTTTGAGGTCGAGCGGATCCCGCTCAAATGGGCCGCGCCGTTTGTGGGCCGTGCCGGAGGAAATGTATCCCTCAAGGGAGCGCCGGCCGCGCCGGTTCTTGCTGGAAGAATTAATGTCTCCCGGTTCGGTCCCTCGGCCCGTACGCTGAATGAATTGCCGAAGCTGGATGGGCATGTGTCGATTCGCGTTGAAGACGGAACTTTGTCGGCATCAACTTCCATCGAAAATTTTACTCCCGGCTATCTGTCGGCGTCGGCGGTCATGCCCTGTGCTCTGTCGATTCTTCCTTTTCAATGTTCGGTTGATCCGGCGATGGGCGGCGGAGTGCTCGATTCAGTTCTGGATCTCGAGGTCTGCAACGGGCTGGCCATCCTGAACAACCAGCGGATAAGCGGCATTTTTTCGAGTGAGCTGATCTGGACCAACGGGGTTCCGGATGGTTCTGTGAATGTTGAAAAGGGCAGTTATGAAAACTATTCCACGGGCATCGCTTTCACCGAGCTGCAGGCGGTGCTGGACATCCTTCCGGATGGTTTTTCTGTAGAGCAGGCGACGGCGTCCGATGGTGTGGGCGGATCGGTCCGGCTTTCCGGGGGCATGAAGGACAAGACCCTCGACCTGCAGCTTGACCTGTCGCATGCCGGGCTGGTCCGGCGTCCGGATGCGGAGGCGACGCTTTCGGGACGGTTGGCGATTGCCGGCGACTGGGCTCGTCCGGTGGTCAGCGGAAATCTGCAGGTGGATCGGGCGGATCTGTTGCCGGATAACATGATGGCCGCGAAGCCGGTGCTGCTCGAAGGCTATGATGCCGATGCGGAGCGAAACGTATCCCGATCAAAGAAGGCGGTTCGTTCCATTCCGGTCGGACTGGATGTGACGGTTGAGTTGTTGGATCAGGTGTATGTCTCGGCCTCGCTGATTGATTCGGTGTGGGGCGGCACATTGCATTTTCAGGACACGCCGGAAGGATTGGCGATCAAGGGGCGGATGGTTCCTCGCAGGGGGTATGTTGATTTTATCGGGAAAAAGTTCCGCTTTACCGATGGGTCGGTTGATCTCGAGGGAACGGCCGGCGGTCGCCCCGTGCTGAATAACCTGACGGCCGAATTTGAGCGGTCCGATATTACCGCCCGTCTGGTTCTCAACGGAAGCGTCAGCAATCCCCAGTTTCAGCTTGATTCGACGCCGGCGCTGCCGGATGACGAAATTCTCTCGCAGGTTCTGTTCAAGCGCGATGCCGGAACGATTTCGCCTTATCAGGCGATTCAGATTGCGACTGCTGCCAGACAGCTGACCGATGGGTTGAGCGGTCCGGGATTCATTTATCAATTCCGGCATGCTATCGGTATGGATACGTTCGAAATCCGCGAGGCGGCAAATGAAGGGGACGGGTCATCGGTGGCGGCCGGAAAATACCTGACGCCGGAACTGTATATCGAGGTCAGTTCATCCTTTGGATCGGAAGCCCAGACCGATATGACGATCGAGTATGAAATTGATCGCCATTTCTCGGTGGAAACCAGTGCCGGACCCAGTCTGCGACCGGGAATCGGCCTGAACTGGAAGACCGATTATTGAGTTTTTGTCGGTTCTTAAATGCCTGGTTTTGTTGGGTATTAATTAAATCCATAAATGCTTACCGTTTTTTCAGTAAATTCGCTTGACGGATAAAGGAGTCATCTTTTATAGGTGATGAAAGTAATAATAAATTCACGGTTTAAGGAGACCTCGCATGAAATTATCGACCAAGGGACGTTATGCCACTCGTATCCTTCTTTGCATATCCCGCCTGCAGGGAGATCAGCCCGTACCGAAGAAAAAAATTGCGGAGCAGGAAGGCATATCCACCGATTATATTGAACAGATTATTGTGCCGCTGAAGAACGCCGGACTGGTTAACAGTGTCCGTGGACTGCGCGGTGGGTTCCGTTTGGCGAAGAGCCCGGAAAACATCACCATCTACGATATTCTGTCGGCTTCAGAAGGGGACATCAATCTCGTAGGCTGTCTGGCCGAAGGCTGCAGCCATTCCGATGCCTGCGTGGTACAGCGCGTATGGCAGGGCGCCAGCAATGTGCTGCGCGAATACTTTTCCAAGATCACGCTCAAGGAACTGCACGATGATTATGACAAGCGTGCCTCGAGCCTTCCGATCATGTTCAATATTTAAAGGAGCTTCTCACCATGCCGATTTTTAACAATATTACAGAAACCGTGGGGAATACCCCGCTTGTAAAACTCAACCGCATCACGGAAGGCCTTCCGGCGACCGTGGCGGTCAAACTGGAATCCCGCAATCCGCTTTCCAGTGTGAAGGACCGTATCGGGGTTGCAATGATCGAGGACGCCGAAAAGAAAGGGCTGATCAAGCCCGGTTCCACGCTCATTGAGCCGACCAGCGGCAACACCGGCATCGCCCTTGCATTCACGGCGGCGGCCAAGGGATATAAACTGATTCTGACCATGCCGGAAAGCATGAGCATCGAGCGCCGTCGTCTGCTTCAGGTGCTGGGGGCCGAGCTGGTCCTGACTCCGGCGGGCGAGGGTATGCCGGGCGCGATTCGCGCGGCTGAAGCGCTGGTGGAAAAGGATCCGGATGCGATCATGCTGCAGCAGTTTGATAATCCGGCCAATCCCGCGATTCATCGTCGGACTACCGCGGAAGAGATCTGGAACGATACCGACGGTAAGGTCGATGTTTTTGTGGCCGGCGTGGGCACGGGTGGCACGTTCAGCGGTGTTTCCTCGGTGCTTAAGGAAAAGAACAGTGCCGTCAAGGCCGTGGCTGTTGAGCCTGAAAAATCGCCGGTGATTTCCGGCGGTCAGCCCGGTGCACATAAGATTCAGGGAATCGGCGCCGGATTTATTCCGAACAATCTGGATACCAGCCTGATTGACGAAGTGTTCAAGATTAATGGGGATGATGCCGGCGCAATGGCACGTCGTCTGGCGAAGGAAGAGGGGATTCTCTGCGGAATCTCGGCCGGTGGTAATGTGTATGCCGCCGTGGAGCTGGCCAAGCGACCGGAAAATGCCGGGAAGCTGATCGTGACCGTGATCTGCGATACTGGAGAACGCTATCTCTCGACCTGGCTCTTTGAAGATAACTAGTCGACGCAGTGCCTGAAGTCTGACGCCGGAACCGCCATGTGCGTCCGGCGTTTTTTTGTGAACCGTTTGGAGAAAGCATGCCTGAACTACCTGAAGTCGAAACCATTGCCCGCCAGCTCCGCGCCCGCGGGATTGAGGGTCGCTGTATCGAGCAGGTCGAAATCAACTGGGAAAAAACGGTGGAGCCGCTGTCCGGCGCCGCATTTTGCGAGGCATTGATCGGCAGCACACTCAATACGATTTCCCGATATGGAAAATGGATGATGTTTACGCTCGGGAGCGGCCGAACGATCATGATTCACCTGCGTATGTCCGGCAGTTTTTCCATGGCGCCGGGAACTCATGACCGGATTATCCTTACGTTGTCCGGCGGCACAAAGGTCTATTTTTCCGATCCGCGTAAGTTCGGGCGCTGGAAGCTGGTGGATGATCCGGCTCGGATTCTCGGGGCGCTGGGACCGGATGCATTGACAAAAGCGTTTACATTGAAAGGGTTTCGCGAGGCTCTTTCGCGGCGCAAACGAATTCTAAAGCCGGTGCTGCTGGATCAGACCGTTGTAGCCGGGATGGGAAATATTTATGTGGACGAAGCGTTGTGGGAATCCCGGATTCATCCGGAGCGGATTTGCTGTTCGCTCAGCGATGATGAAACTGAATTACTGTACAAGGCGATCCGGCATGTTCTACAGGTCGGCGTAAAAAACCGAGGTACTTCGCTTGGAGAGGGCCGGAGCAATTATCGGGACGTCGAGGGCGATTCCGGCGGTTACCGGGAAAAGGTGAAGGCTTATGGACGGGGCGGGCGGCCATGCCATCGGTGCGGCACATTGCTTGAAAGGCGGGTTGTGGCGCAGCGCGGCACGACTTTCTGTCCGTTTTGTCAGCCTGAAAATGTGTAAATTCGCAACATAACGTAATTTTAATATGCCCAAATATCTGCAGGAGAATGATATACAAAAAGGTTAAAAAAGTATCCATATTCCTGTTTACAATCCGTACGAAACTGGTACGGTATTCATCGTTCTAAGGGAAGAAAAAACAAGGAGTCAGAAGATGATCAAAGTGGGACAAGAAGTACCTAATTTTACAATGGGTGTTTATCATCAGGACGAGATCAAGGAAGTGAAGCTTTCCGACTACAAAGGTAAATGGGTCGTATTGGTTTTCTATCCGGCCGACTTTACTTTCGTTTGCCCGACCGAACTGGAAGATGTCGCCGCACTTTATCCGCAGTTTCAGGCCGCCGGCGCAGAAGTGATCAGCGTCAGCACCGATACCGCTTTCGTTCACAAGGCATGGCACGACAGCTCCGAAGCAATCGGCAAGGTCGGCTACCCGATGGGGGCAGACCCGACAGGCGCCGTCAGCAAGCTGTTTGATGTTTACATTGACAGCGAAGGGCTGGCTCTTCGCGGAACCTTTATCATCGATCCGAACGGCGTACTGAAGACCGCCGAAGTTCACGATCTCGGCATTGGACGCAGCGCTGCAGAAGCGTTACGAAAGCTGGAAGCCGCAAAATTTGTACACGAGCATGGCGATCAGGTTTGCCCGGCAAACTGGAAGCCCGGTTCCGACACCCTTACTCCGGGTCTCGACCTCGTAGGAAAAATCTAACTTCCCCTGGTTAGTTAACACACCCCACCCCATGGGGGCGGCCCGCAACGGGCCGCCCCCTTTTCTTTTGCGTGCTAGTATATAGCTCAAAATAAAGGGTTTGTGTGCATTGTTGTTGGTTTGTGTCCCCGTCGTGAAGCCGCTGGAATTCCTGTTTCTATGGCGGATTTGGCTCCGATTTAGGCGCTCCGTCGGAATATCGTCGGAATCTCCGTCGGAAACCGGTTGACCTATTGCGTCTGCAAGCACTATATAGCATGTCATAGCACTAGGCGAATAACCACACATCAACCACAAACGAAAGGGGACCAAATGGGGCTAAGAGCAAGAAACGGCTTCTGGCATTATGAGTTCATGGTGAACCGAAAGGTGTATTCCGGGAACACCAATATCCCGGCAACAGTAAGAGACAAGCCGAAGGCCAAACGCATCGAGGATGAGGCCAAAGCGAAGGTCAAATCCACGAAGACGATGGAAGACCTTCACCAGTCGGTAAGACGCCAGTTATCCAGCGGTGCACAGATCAGCCTGGTGGATGCTTGGGGCGAGTATAAACAAGCCTACAAGAAGAAGCAGGCATCCCCGGCCAAGGAGGCTTCCTATCTGTCGTTCTGGAATGATTTCGTGGCCTTTCTTGGAGATCGGCACAAAGGTGTTCGATACATGCACGAAGTCACTCCGGGGATGGCCGAGGAATACATGGGTCACTTCCAGAATAATGGTCGATGGGTGAAGGGAAAGACCGCAGCCGACAGAGTGGGGGCATCCACCATCAACACTTGCTTGGATTTCCTGAAGCGCATCTTCCGGACGTTGCACGACCGCGCTGGACTGGTTGAAAATCCGTTTGTCAACATAGGACGGGTCGAGGCCGACAAAAGGGGCGGGCGGGACATTTTCACGGAAGATGAGCTCAAGATCATCGCAGAAAAGTCACGCGATGAATATCCCGACATTTACCATCTGTTCATGGTTGGACTATGTACGGGACTGAGGCGCATCGACGTTTGTCTGCTCAAGTGGAGCGAGGTAAACCTTGAGACCAGAATCATCACCCGTGTTCCCGAGAAAACCAAGAAGAAGGGGGTGTCGGTTATGATTCCCATGATGATCCCCGGCTTTTACGAGTACATGGCAAACTTGCCGCAAGATGGCGAGTACGTGAATCCAAGACTGGCGTCGTTGTATATGCGGCAATACGGGCCAAATCAAATGACCAACACCCTTAGGAATTTCCTACAGGTTAAATGCGGCTTTAACACGCAGGCAAAGCTGTCTGGTCGCGACCGTGTGGTATGCAAGAAAGGTGTCCATAGCCTCCGTCATACCTTTGTCTACCTTGCGGCCAAGTCGGGCATGCCCCTGAATATTGTTCAGGGCATCGTCGGCCATTTAAATCAGGATATGACAAAGTTTTATGCCGACCATGCCACGGTTGAGGACAAGCAGATCATGATGAGGGCGATGCCGAACTACCTGGTTGCAGCGCCTACTGCTGAAATGGGGTTGAGGACCGAGCTTGTAAATGCATTGGTGCGCCAAGTGGGTGAGTTATCAACAGGAGAGCGTAAACTCTTTATGCAAAAAATGCAGGCTCAACTAGCGTAGCTTTAGCACGTTGTAGCTAAAGCTAGCTTAGCGCACGATTTTCCTTTTGGTGAATCGTGCGTTTTTTTGTACCCAGATCATATCAAGCGCAACCATGCAGCTATGGCGTCGGATGATACCGACGAGCAAATACGAGCGAATGGTTGCAGGTGTGAGCGGTCCGTATGGACCACTTGTTGTTGGAAGCAGAAAAGAAAGGAGTGGGGGTATGGAGGCAGTAATCAAAGCTATCCGTTCCGAGGAAGAAAGGCTGAAGCAGGAATTGGATATGGCCGAGGTACTCGTCGATGACGCACGGCTTCAAATGGAGACCGCGAGAAACAGGCTCCAAATCGTCGCAGATCTTCGCAAGCGAATTGTAAGCGGCGTAGAATTGCTGGGCGAATGCGCGGCATAAGGGAGATTCATGAACATTGACGACTTCATCGCCGATCAGGAGCGATTGGCAGACGTTGAGCGGGATTCCGGCGTCAAGCATGGGATGACCAAGGTAATCCAGGCCTTGGTCAATGTTCGGCCCATGATTGTAACATCCGTGCAAGAGACGGGGCGGAAGGTGAGGTTCGTATCTGCGCGGGAAGCGGCGCGGTTCTACGGAATTCATTACACAACACTGCTCAGGCGAAAGAAAATGGGGGCCATTAAGTTCATCCAGCCATGCAAAGGCGGGAAGGTGCTTTATGAAGTACCGGTAACATAATTGGAAGGAAGTATGAGTATGACTGCAAAAGACCCAGAGCGGGCAGGGCATGAACGGACAGTATTTGCTGACGGAGATCCTTGTTGTTCGTGGCCGGGGTGTAACGAACGTGCAAGATACGTTAATGCGTTCACCGATACCGATGGGACCAAAAAGGTTTTTTCCTACTGTCGGAAACACATCAAGGAAATCTTCCCCCAGGACAACTACCGACGCAGAAGGCCACTGCCAAGGGTTTCCAAGCCTTTCGTCAACCGAGGGACGTACAAGGCGATCCCATATTCGCAAAAAGCGAGCTTCAAGCTGAAACAGAAACCAAGAACACAAAAGGAAGGAAGTAATGACTAACGCAGTAGCAACCGCACAACAGGGGAATAATGTCTTAACTCTGCTGCAAAGCGAAAAAACCAAGCATGAATGGGCAAAAGTGCTCCCATCGATTCTAACCCCAGACCGCATGGCGCGGGTTGCGGTATCCCAGGTTCGACGCGTACCAAAACTGCTGGAATGCAGCCAGCCTTCATTACTGGGTGCGCTAATGACCTGTGCTGAGCTGGGGCTTGAGCCGAATGGCCGTCATGCCCACCTGATTCCATATGGGAAGGAGTGTCAGCTCATCATTGACTTCAAGGGATTGGCAGAGCTGGCAATGCGGTCAGGCAAGATCAGTCGTCTACATGCCGACGTGATTTGTGAAAACGATCAAGTCAGTATCGAGAACGGCATCATTTCCCACAAGATCAACCCGCTTAAGGACCGTGGAACGATGATTGGGGCCTATGCTATGTGTGCCTTCAAGGATGGCTCAGAAAAGCACGAATACATGAGCAAGGCCGAGATAGATGGTATCCGCGCGCGTTCCCGTGCAGGGAAGTCCGGGCCGTGGGTGACGGACTACAACGAAATGGCGAAAAAGACGGTGTTTCGCCGCATGTCCAAATGGCTCCCTCTTTCTCCGGAAGTTCAAGAAACGCTGAACAAAGACGCGGACACGCTGGACCCTAACGGTCTTCCCTCAAAGATGGCCGAAGGCATTACGGTTGAGTCCCCAATTGAGTCCGGTGATTTGCTGGGCGAAGAGCAAGTCTCTGATGATGCGGTAACATCCATGAAAGAGACGGAGCCGCCAGAGGTTGGGAAGAAAACAAAAAACGACTCCAAGTCCGCAGGAAATTAACCGAAACGAAAGGAAAAAAATGAGTGATGCAGTAAGCAACAGCATTATGGAAATCCTTCCCGATCTGAATCGGGGCGATCTTCCGCACGATGCAAGCATGGAGCTTGATCATGTGATTCAGGCCGTCAAGGAAACAGGAAAAGATGGAAGCCTCACGATCAAGCTGAAGGTTTCGGCTGTCAAATCCGGCTCCATCGAAATCAATGAGGTAGATATTCATGCTGCCGTTGAAGCGAAAATTCCGAAGCCCACCAAGCGACCGACCGGCTTTTTTATTGGTCGGGGTGGGAAACTCCAACGCGACAACCCGAACCAGCTTCAGTTTGAAGCCACTAAGGGAGCCGAATAATGAACTTCGCATACTACATCGGCGTTAAAAAGGTAGTCGCATTCCCGGCAACGGATTATGAAGCCGAGCGGTATTTGGGCCGGGCAATCGCGCATCGTGATGATGAAGTAGCAGTGAAGGGCTATGTTGTCCGGTATTCAGATGGCTACGAATCATGGAGCCCGGCAGAAGCCTTCGAGCGGGCGTATTTCTGCCTTAATGATCCAGCTGGATGCAAAATCACCCAAGGCGATGTTGACCGCATGGTCGGTCCCGTCGGATCTCATCGGATCGGTCCCAAAACGACCTTGGTTATGGCGACCAATACCCTGGTCGGGTTCGACCAGTTTGCAACCTCATCCTGTGTTGACCCAAAAAATTACGATGAAGCAATGGGTCGAACCATTGGGAAGTCGGAAATTATCAGGGAATTATGGAAGTGCATGGGATTCGTCCTGCAATGGGCGAAATGCGGACTGAACAACAAGGGAAGCAAATAATGGAAACGAAAAATCAGGAAGAAATGAAGGCTGTCGCCGATATGGCGATGGCGGGCGAGATTCAGGAGCGACTAGGCGGATTGCATGTCCCGGCAGTAGCTCTTCCAAGGGACTACGAGATCAAATCATTGGATGGCTATCAGCAGCGTCCTCCGCACATCGTTCAAACGGAACGACTGGGAAACATCGTGGACTTCTGTGAATACGTGAACGAGCACAAACAGGACGAAAGCCGAATCTTCTGGAAAGAGGCCGGGGACCGGGGCATCGCCCAATTGCGTTGTTCATTTGCATATCACGGGAACAACCAAAAGGACGAGCGACCTTCATGGAACAGTCACCATGCCGAGCTAATGCTGTCGCATTCAGACGAGTACCGAGCATTGGTGCGTCATTGTGGAACGAAATTGTCCCATCGCTGTTTTCTCGAATTCATCGAGGATTACGGTTCGATTATCCAAAAGCCGGACAGCGGGAAACTTATGGATTTGGTGAGGGATCTGAAAGCTACCAAAACCGTCGAGTTCAAGGCCAAGCAGGACTTGGATACGAACGACGTTGAATTGCAGCTCTCAAAGAAAACCGGTGCGGAACGTGGCGATTTGGTTATGCCAGCGAAGATGACAGTGGCCCTGCCTATTCTCAAGGGTGGGAACAACCTCATGTTCGAGGTCCGTGTCAAATACGACGTTGACGATGGCGGCGCACTCTGGATCAGGCAGGAAATTGTGAAGCACGATATGATTCTTTCTGCCGCCCTGGACAATGCGCTCGAACAGGTCAAGGACCAGACCGAGATAGTCATGTACGAGGTGACGGGCGATGGTCTCACAGAGCAGCAACGTGTCGTATCGGCCTTGAAGAATAATTACCCGAACGCATACGGCCAGCAGGTTCGGTAAATCCACACCCACCATGTAACGTGCATGCACGTTGCATGGTGTGAGTTAACACGGAAAGGAGCAAGAATTTTATGGGAGATGAAAAATACGTATCGGACAAGATGCGCCCGGATGGCCCGAGCGAAACGGCAGTGCTTTGGTTTGCGGGGGCAATGTTGGAGAAGCTTCGGAAGAACGCGCGCAAGGGACCATGGAGCGTAGTAGACGGGCCTGGGTTGATTAAGCGGATGCGAGAGGAGATGGACGAGCTTGTGGGTGCCCTATACCAGCAGTCATTGGTGGATCTTTCTCAAAAGCTTAACGGCCAGCCTCCGCCGTATGACAAAGCTTCGGCGATGGCGGTTGTAAATGAAGCAGCGGACGTTGCGAACTTCGCCATGTTCATCGCCGACAATGCGCGGCGCGCAGCAGGGATTGAAGACGTTAATCCATGGGCGGAACACAACGCATTTCTGGAAAGGTCCGCGAAATACGAGCATGGAATGTGCGAAGAAATGGAGCGACTTGTTCGTCGCCTTTCCTGTGCGCTCAAAGTAGCCGTGCGATGCCTGGATCGGCAGATGCAGACAGGAGGAATTGACCAGTGCGGCAAGGAGTCCGATGCGGCTATTCGGGTTTGTGAAGACGCATTGCGAGATATAGGCAACGATGACCACGCAGATGAAGCATGGCATTTGAACCAAGCGGTAATGCACTAGGGGGCTTCATGTCATTGGTATTTGAAGACGCCAAGATTCTTAGCAGCTACCGCTTCACCTTGCAGGATGATGCACGTATACGGCTGTACAAACCACTCGCCGAAGAGCTTCAGGATGAAAGGCTGAACGTTCAGGTGGATATTACGCACCGAGTGGTTCGCATTATTCCAGACCCTCTAGGTAGATATGGCGTTGGTCAGGGCAATACGATTTGCGGGTTGGCCGTGCTTCGCGACATCGTTCCAGAGGGTTCGAGGTTTGTGTTACGCCGACGCATTGCTGATGGGGCAATGGACTTTGTCCCGGAGCAGGACTTGATGGATGGGAGGGATTACTATGCCCACAAGTAATACCCCCCAGGGGCACCATCCGTTCGGATTTTCCTCCCTGTATCGTCGCATGAAATGTCCAGGCTCCTATATGGCGGAGCTTGGCAGGCCTGAAAAAACAAGCCCGGAGGCTGAAGAGGGCACGATGCTTCATGCCGCAGTATGGCTGGCGATCCGGGAATCAGGTCGGTTGAACCTTTCGAGGGAGCAGCGTCACTGCCTTGCTGTATGCCGATTGTGGCTTCGTTCCTTCCGGGGAGATAACGAGAACTGGCATGACGAAGAAACCTTGAGCCTCTACGGGGCCAACGGAAAGGAATTGTGTTTCGGGACTCCCGATGCTTTCAAGTTCCTGCCGTCGCAATGCATGGCAGTAAACGGGGATTTCAAGTTTGGTTTCAATCCCGTTGATGCGCCAGAACTCAACTTGCAGATGGCGGCAGGATCGGCGGCGATCATGCAGAAGTACGGCGATAAGTACGACCTATCCAATGGGGTACACGCATTCATCGTGCAGCCTCGCCTGAGATCTTACAGTCATCCGGGTTTCGTTTACCGCAATGCGGGGGGCATCGTTAGTAGTGTCGAGAGAATCATCGAACGGTGCTTGAAACTGGACGCGCCACGTAAGGCAGGGAGCCATTGTACCTACTGCAAGGCAAAGTTTAACTGTCAAGAGTTTGGCGGATTCGAATTGGCGATTTCCACCCTGAACCCCGAAGCGATTACGCCGGACAACATCGGCCAACTTGTTACTGCGTGTTCCCAAATGGATGCGGCCATCAAAAGGGCCAAGGCCATATTGAAAGGCATGGTCCGGACGAGTGGCGGACAGTATGGAAACGTGGTGTTGAAGTCGCGAGCCGGAAACCGGGAAGTTTCTACGGAATACAGATGCAGTAAATGTGAACACGAATGGCGTGGGCCGCAAACCTTCGTGTGCCCGATGTGCCAATCCAAGAGCATCGAACAGACGGGCGGAGGAGCTTTTGATCTATACAAGGCCATTAGCGAGTACGTTACGACCGACGAATACTTGCAGGGCTGCAAACCGAATCTTGGCTATGTCGAGGACAAGGTTGCCCGAGCCATGAAGGAGGCAGGGGTCGTCAAAACGCTCAAGGACGGGCGTGCTCTGTTCAACGACATGGAAATCATTACTCGTGCCGAATCGTCGGAATACCTGGCCATTGAAAAGGGGACAGCATGAGCGTGAATCCACGTATATGCCCCAGGTGCAACAGGCCGGAAGGGGAGGTTGAATTCTACCGGGACTACGCAAGCCAGCGGGTTTCCGAGTGCAAGAGCTGCCGACGAAAACGTTCCCGACTTCTCCAACGTGCCAAGCGGACGGGCATGGCGTCTCATGTCATTGCGCTATTGCAGTCAACCGATCCGCGTCGCCGAGCAGTCGCGCTCCACAAGTTAATTCAGCATGGCGAGGTTTCGGCGGAGGTGATGGGCGAGGTGTACCGCCTGCCGGGATTGATGCCATGAGTAACTTTCCGCCGCATATCAGCAACGCTGAGTGGGATCGGTACGACAGGCAAATGGATGATGACTATGACCCGGATTACGACCCCATCGATGACGATGGAGGGTATTCGGCGAGTGATGAGTAGGAAGTACCTTGGTGGAAATGAATAAAACATCCGCTGAGTAAAATAAAACATACAGGAAAGATAAGGAAAATGAGTCAGTTGGAATTGGTAAAGATGGAAGGTGATACGGGAGAGTTTTATTTCGACAACCTCCCGATCCGCGTGGTGATGATCGAGGGCGAACCGTGGTTCGTGGCCAAGGATGTGTGCGATGCGCTGGAGATTGGGAATGTTTCTCAGGCATTGAGTTATCTGGACGAGGATGAACGAACCGTCATTACTAATGAGGGTTTGAGTAATAGCCGAAATGGCATGGTTGCGCTCATCAGCGAATCCGGCCTGTACTCCCTGATCCTCCGGTCCCGGAAGGAAACGGCCAAGCGGTTCAAGCGGTGGATTACCCATGAAGTCATTCCCGTGATCCGAAAAACTGGCGGTTATGGCAACATAATCCCCAATCATGTAGAGGCTCTTCGCTTGGCGGCGGATAATTTGGAACGTGCAGAGCGCGAGAAGACCCTACGGTTGGAGGCGGAGAAGAAAATTGAGTTGGACGCCCCGAAGGTGGCCTATGCCACTGGCATGGCCGTCGCCTACAATTCATGTCTCGTTGCCGAACTGGCGAAAAAAGTCGAGAAGGCAGTTAATTCGATGTGTGATCCCAAATACCACCTGGGGGAAAAAACGCTATACAAATGGCTTCGCAAGCACGGCTATGTGATGCGGCGGACTAACGAAAAGAACCTGCCCACCCAGCGGAGCCTAAACCTTGGGATTATGGAGATTGAGCATAGGACGGTATCGACTCCCAAGGGCATACGGGAAATTAGAACGACTCGGATTACAGCAAAAGGGCAGGAATATTTCGTTGATAAATTCCTGAAAGCCGGGGGTACACCGGAATGAGCGGTCCTGCCTTGGTAACAAGAACACTGGCTCATGCGTTTACGGTCCTCGGTGATCCGCAGGCACAGAAGCGTCACCGTCACGTAAAAATGGGTAAATTCGTTCGGACTTACGATCCGTCTGAGGAGGAAAAGGCCCACTACCGGGTGGTGGCGCAGCAGCACGCGCCGAGTGAGCCTATCAGGGAACCAATCTGTGTAGACATAGCGTTGTACTTTTCTCGGCCCAAGGCCCACTTCGGTACGGGAAGGAACGCCTGCAAGGTTAAGAGAAGTGCGCCCCTGTTGCATTGCAAGAAGCCGGACACCGATAATTGCGCCAAGTTCATCATGGATGCTTTGAGTGGTGTGTTTTGGGCGGATGATGCGCTCATCTACAGCTTGAGAGTGACGAAGTATTATAGTCGACGGCCTCGGACTGAGGTGAAGGTGTACATCGGGCATGTTGTTTAGGCATCGAGTAACATGCGTGCAAGAGACGCTGGCGCAGGGCCAGCGATACCATTGAAGAAAGAAGGTGGAAGTGAATTTGTTAGTAGATGACAAGAGTCATGTTGCGCGAATTATCAAGCGACAGACAGGCCGGTGCCTGGGCGATTTGGAGGCGACGAATGTTCCGCGCATATTTATCCGCGCCATCAAACGGGCGTTCAACGACGTGTATCACGTAGCCGATAACCAAGGCAGCGAAGGCTATACGGATGATTATTTCCAGATGGCAAAAGCAGGGCTTATCGAAAAACTGAAGGGGGCTGGGGCGCAGGTGCTGGTAACGGAAACCGTTGAGGAATACTTCGACATCATGCACCTCGACCTTACGACTCCCGCCGACGAGTACGATGCCCGAGGTAACTGTTAAAGGGGTTGGCCGTGAACTGGTTAAACATCGAGTTAAACACATTGCGGAGCCGGGAATTTTTGGGCTCCGACCCTGTGACTCGTTCGACGTGGCTATCGCTGATGGCTTACTGCGCCGATCAGGAAAC
>JAFGVP010000172.1 GCA_016937945.1 Pontiellaceae bacterium
CATTGCGGGCCTCTTCCAGCCAGCGCCGGATGTGATCGCCGTTCCCGTTGCGAAGGATTCCGATCAATCCCTGAAGCTCGCGATGGAACCGGTCCAGCTCCGCTTCAAGTGCCGCCCGGTTGGTGTCAATGATATCGACCCACATATCGGCGGAACCGGAAGCCACGCGCGTGGTATCCTTGAATCCTGTTCCGCAATAATCGGCCTTCCCCGCCGGCGCTCCATCCGCAACGGATCGCGCAAGCGCCGCAGCAACCATGTGTGGAAGATGGCTCGTGGATGCCAGCATCGCATCGTGTTCCAAAGGCGACATTTCAACCACTTCGGAGCCGGCAGCCTGCCAAAGCTCGGCTACGGTCTGCTCGGCGGCACCCGGCGTATTGACGGAAGGACACACGATCGTTAGACGCCCCTGATAGAGATCAGGATCGCCGGCATCCAGCCCGGTCTTTTCCGAACCGGCAATCGGATGCGATCCAACAAAATGCACCTCGCCGCCGGCAAAAAGCGGATCCATGGTTTTCAGCAACGCCGACTTGGTACTGCCTACATCGGTTACCACGGCTCCGGGTTTCAGCGCCCGCACAATCTGCTCCGCCAGTCTGGCGATAGACCAGATCGGCACACAGATAACTATGATATCCGCATCGGAAACCGAATCTGAAACATCGGAACAGGCCGCATCCACAACTCCCTGATCCAGCGCCTGCTTCAGAGTTTCAGGACGCCGGGCATAGCCGGTAATCCGACACGCATAACCGCGCTTTTTCAGCGCAAGCGCCAATGACGCTCCCATAAGGCCCAGGCCGAGTATTGTGATGTTTTTTGGATGATCCATGCCGCTTCAACAACCGATTCGAAATAAGCCGCGTATTCTCCAAGGATTGGAAATTATTTCAACCAAATTCAGCCCACCTCATTTTCGCCGTAATGCTCCGAAAATGAAGAACCCAATCTCCTCCAGCCAATACAATACCATTTTTGTACTATTGAAGTTTGACATGATCAAACTCATCTACATAATCAGGGCAGTTGAAAACAAAAGTTATTGGAGGTTACTTATGGCATATACATTGCCCGAACTGCCCTATGGATACGACGCTCTCGAACCCTATATTGATGCGCGTACCATGGAAATCCACCACACGAAACACCATCAGGCCTACATTACGAAAGTGAATGATGCGCTTCAGGGAACCGTGCTGGAGGGAATCGACATCCTTCAGGTCATTCAGCGGATTGATGAACTGCCGGCCGAAAAGCAAACCGCCGTACGAAACAATGGCGGAGGACATGCCAATCACTCGCTGTTCTGGCAAATCATGGGCCCAAAAGCCGGAGGTGTGCCCGCCGGCGAACTCGCCGAAGCCATCAACGACGCATTCGGCGGCTTTGAGGCATTCAAAACCGAGTTCAGCAACGCCGCCGCAACGCGCTTTGGCTCCGGCTGGGCATGGCTTTGCCGTCATGCAGACGGAGAGGTAAAGATATGCTCTACACCGAATCAGGATAATCCACTGATGAGCGGCGTCGGATGCGAAGGAATCCCAATTCTCGGCCTCGACGTCTGGGAACATGCCTATTACCTGAACTATCAAAATCGGAGACCGGACTATATCAACGCCTTTTTCAGCGTAATCAACTGGGAAAAAGTTGCTGAAAACTATGCGGGCTGAGCCCGATCTATAAAGCCGGACATCTCCGTTTGGCGCGGGCGGGTACCAGCCCGCCCCGTTTTTCGTGCTGTACTAACCGGTGCAATTTCGAACAGATTCGCAGCAGAAAGCGACTTGCAACGAAAAAGGGGTTGCGTTTAGCCGTCTGATCACCAATATTCTCCGGCTTTCCGTTATTCAGGCAATTGGATAACCGGTGAATGACCTACAACGGGGTGTAGCGCAGTCTGGTAGCGCGGTTGCTTTGGGAGCAATAGGTCGGGGGTTCGAATCCCTCCACCCCGACCAATCTTTCTTACGGCGAACCCCTTCGGGACTCGCCGTTTTTTTTGCTCTCCACCAAATACGGGGGAGAGGGCGATCCGTCCGAAATGTCTTATTTTTAAGGCGCGCAAATCAACACGGAATGGAGGAACTGGACTTCAAGATGCAGGCAATGCGTTTTTATGGTTTTCAAAAAAAACACTGACAGATAGAAATAACGAGGCTTATGACAGTATTAGGTTTTTGGGAAATCAGTTAGAAGAAAGATAATCGGTGTTGTATGAGAAAATCATTTTTTTACATTAATCTGTTTTTGCTGTTGTTTGGTGCAAATTCCTTTTCGATTCCGAACGAAGGAGTCCCATGCTGCGAAACCAAGGCCGACGGAGCGATTGCTACCCCCTCTATCCATAAACGGGCCTTCGGAGAGGCTGACGGAAAAAAGGTGTATGAATATACCCTGAAAAACTGCAATGGGATGCAGGTAAAGGTGATTAACTACGGCGCCTCAATCAGCGACATCATCACGCCTGACAGGGACGGGACGCCGGCAAGTGTAGTCCTCGGATTTGATACGCTTGAAGAATACAAAGGCGGAAAAAACGCCTTAATGGGCGCAACTGTAGGACGATTCGCAAACCGCATTTCCGATGCAAAATTTACTCTCGACGGACAGGAATACAACCTCAGTTCATACATCCACGGTGGCGCGGCCGGGTTCGACAAGAAATTTTGGGATATAATAGAAGTGCCCGGAGAAAACGAGGTGGCGCTGCAACTGACCTATTTCAGTAAAGACGGGGAAGAGGGATTTCCGGGAAATCTAAATGTAACGGTAACCTATACCCTTACAAACCAGAATGAACTGAAGATTGATTACAGGGCCACAACCGATAAAGCCACCCCGCTGGTCCTCACGAATCATACCTATTTTAACCTGTCGGGAGGGAAGGACGCGAAAACGGTAAATACGGAATTGAGCATTCTGGCAGATCGGTACCTGGAGGCGGGGGCTCAGAATATTCCAACCGGCCGGATGCTGGATGTAAAGGGAACACCGATGGACTTTTCGATGCCGCAATTAATCGGCAGCCGGATTGATGAAACGGGAAACGGCGGAGGATATGACCTCACCTATGCTTTACGCAACCAGTCGGGCAATCTGGCTTTGGCAGCCACGGCCTATGAACCGCTGAGCGGACGAAAGATGGACGTGTATACCACCGAACCCGGACTGGTTTTCTATACCGGCAACCATTTACACGAAGGAATTACCGGACGCGGAGGGAAGTCTTTTTCAAAGTTCGGGGCGTTCTGCCTTGAGACCCAGCATTATCCCGACTCGCCCAATAAACCCACGTTTCCAAACTGCATTCTGAGACCGGGAGAAACATTCCGTTCTCAAACCATTTTCAGGTTCTCGGTAAAAGAAGGAAACACCTGCTACAAAACAGAGATGCAGAATCTGTATGCTGTCATTGAAAGTAAGTTCCACGATAGCGAATCCGGATATTATTTTGTAGAGCTGGATCCGGCAAAGCGGGAAACCAAATTCGGACATTTTCGAGAATACAGCTGGTTATGGGCGCTTTGCACCATGTTTGAAGCGGCGAACGAAGTTGAAAAAGTCGAAGGAATCACGGGGCTGGCAGATGGCATTTTTAAAAACATGCAACACTATTACGACCCTGCCCCGCCAAAACCCGGTTATGGCGAATACATTGTAGCACTTAGTCGCGGCCAGCGATATTACGATGATAACCAGTGGATCGGGATTGCCGCTTTGGAAATTTATGAACGAACGGGCAATGAGATCTATCTCGATCTGGGAAAGTCGATGTATGATTTCATGATGACGGCTTACGACTCAAAACTGGGTGGAGGCTTATACTGGCGCGAAGGCGATTTCGAAACGAAGAATACCTGCTCCAACGGCCCGGGGATCCTGGTTGCGCTTAAGCTTTATAAAGCGACCCACGACAAAACATACCTCGATACCGCCCTGAAGATATACGACTGGACCAACGAAAAACTGCAAACGCCCGAAGGACTCTTCTTCGACAACATTAAAACCAAGGACGCAAGTATCGGGAAAGCTATATTCTCCTACAACACCGGCACGATGCTTCAATCGAATGTGTATTTGTATGAAATTACGGGCGAAGAAAAATACCTGAAAAGAGCCATTAACATGGCCGGCGCATCGCTTTCCTATTTTTATGAAAGCGGAAGATTCAGGGATGATTATTGGTTTAACGCCGTATTACTGCGCGGGTATCAGCATCTCTTAAAACATCATGATGACC
Organism: Pontiellaceae bacterium; assembly: GCA_016937945.1. GTDB lineage: Bacteria > Verrucomicrobiota > Kiritimatiellia > Kiritimatiellales > Pontiellaceae > Pontiella. The sequence goes on from JAFGVP010000172.1 coordinate 4,247, forward strand.
TGAAATATATCATTGGATTCAAAAAATGTTTGGACCATGAACTTCAGGAAAACAAAAACGAAGAGGGGCTGTTTGTTTCCGGAGACAGCGTCCGCAATTTAGTATCGCATGGAGGGATGCTTGAAATCCTGGCCCGTTTCGCCGAAATCGAACGTGATTATGATTTAAAAGACCGTGATTGCGCGGCGGAAAATGCAGATAAAGGCGCACAAAAAACTTCAGCGCAGTAAAGAACAGGCAAAGGGGTGACTGCGGCGGCCGGGAATCTCCAAGACCGGACACTGATAGTTGCATCCATCTCCATGAGATTTTTCTAACGGGCCTCGTACGCCACATTAATCTCTTGATGGATCCCATCCGTCTTTTCCGGCCAGCACGTTGCGCGGAGTATAGTCATCGGCCTCGGAACGAGTAAGCTCACGCAGGCCGGCCCAATCCGCGCGATCCTTCATTCCGGCGCCCTTTCCCTTGTTCCCAAACTCATAAAGATGAAGGTCCGGGCTGGTGGCCGCATAATCCATTCGCCATGTGTCGCCCCACCCCTCCGGATGCACCATCTCAGACATGGAACAGGAAATCCATGCCACCTTGGGATATTCATGCCACGGGCGCCCCAACCGGAACGGATGCCCATCATCACCCTTTCGCGGACTCTCATCGGCATAGGTGATATCGCATTTGTAAAATACAAATCCGAATTCCTGATCTTTTGGGGTCGCCGGCGCCGTAATCCATCCCCCGCCCCAGCTTCGGATTTCACACGAATCAAAACAGCCGATCCCGGCACCATAAATATAATCCGTCCGGCCCACCACGAGACAATCCTTGAAATAGGTGCGATCCCGGCTCCACAGATAGATCGTATCCTGATAACTGCTGAGCACACAGTTTTTGAAGACGATCCGGTCGGCCTGCACCGTGATCGCCTGCGCCTGCCCAACCGGCCCGGCGCTGTTATCGATCGTCAGATTTTCCGCCCGGAACCCATTGCCCTGAATGGTCAGCGTGGCCGATGTACGAAGCAGATCCTGACTCCATAGCCTGACAGCCTCCGGCGGGCATTTTCCATCAACAGCCTCCTCACAACCGCAGTTGTGAATATGATAACGGATAATCGTATTTTCCCGGCTCTCACCCTGCAGGGTAATATTTTGACGATCCGAAGGAACGATCAGCTTTTCCTGATCATAAACGCCGTTTTTCAAATAGATGACGGTTTCCCGATCCCGATTTGAATGAACGGAATCAATCGCGGCCTGAATACTGGTAAAATCGCCGGAGCCATCGAGGGCGACCGTGATGTCGGGCTTTGTTCTCCCTTGAACGAGAGTTGCACCAATCAACAAAAACAAGGTGATATATCGAAACATAGTGAATTCCTTCGTATCCGGAGCATCGACCTATTCAGTCGGCACCTTCAAATGGATATAACAAGGTGCATCGCGATCGCAGGTGATTGCACCGTTTTCGATCTTCAGCTCGGCCACCTGAATCGAACTGCGCCGTTTTTCCACCACATCCGAATCCGGAATTCCGTCGCGCCGGCCGGGATGCGTGAAATAGAAAACGAAGGCCCGGTCCTCCTGCACAACCACATCGCAATGCCCGCCTTTGACCTGATCGTCCTCACCGGCCCCCGGTTGTTCGAGGATATTCGCCGCCTGCCGCGTCCAGCCGATACAATCATCGGAACGATAGATACCCAGCCCTCTCCACGCATCAATGAACATCCACCAGGAGCCCCGCCATCGAATCACCTTCGGACCCTCACCTCGGAAAGACCCGCCGCAGGCCCCTTTATCCGTCCAGTGATACAGATCCGTGCTGTCGGCATAATTCATGGATTTCCCCCGACGCTCATCGTTATACCACATGCGCCACGTTCCGCCCGGCAACTGCGCCACACAGGCATCGATCACCTTATCCGATGCCAGCTCCAACTCGGACTCGGTCTTCCACGCCACACCATCCTTGCTGGTCAGGTGTACAATGGTGCGCGGATGACCCCAGTCCTTGAAAACGCCCGGAACCACGGTCAGATACATGTGATAAATTCCGTCATGCTCAATCACCTCCGGCGCCCAGTAGGTCATTTCGCCGTTACCATAACCGACATCACAGGTGCCGCGATATTTCCACGAGGCGCCGTCGTCCGATTCCGCAATGCCGATTGCCGTTCCATGCACCCAATCCACACCATCGGCGTTTTCGAGCGTGGCGCGCCGATTCGTGTAATACATGAACCACTTTTTTGCGGGTTCGTTCCAGATAACGACCGGATCGGCGGCGCCGTCAAAAACCGGATCGCGAAACAGCGGCTTGTCGGCCGCCTTTTCCTGCATCGCCAGATTCTGCTTCAGCTTCCGAACAAACTCAGAAGAAACAGGGAACGCTGTGCCATGCCGAATACCGGAAGGGAAACTGACCAGATCCGACACATCCTCCCACTCCTTCAGGTTTTTCGACCGGACCGCGCCATATTGATGATTGCGGTATTTATCGAAATAGACATAGACGTATTCTCCCACCTGCAGCGGCGTCGGCCCCTCTGCCCAGTAGTTCCCGGTAATCGGATCGGACACCTTGGTCGGATACGGTCCGACCGCCTTTGAGGCAATCGTGATACGAATGTTCTTCTCCGGCGGAACCGGATTTTCGTTCTTAACGAACATTACATATCGATTACCATATTTCAGGATTGCCGAATCGATGGCGCTGAAGTCGGGATTAAAGAACATTTCCGTGGGCGTAAACGTCTCAAAATCCTTCGTCTTCGCATAATAGATGCGATGATTCCACTCTCCCTCTTTTTCCGACATCTCAATTTCGGAATGGCGGCCAGGAATCGTGGTGGCCCAGAAAATCAGATATTCATTATTCTGATCATCATAAAAAATTTCCGGCGCCCAGCTGTTTTTTGCGTCCGGCTCGTGCTCCATCACCGGAACCGCCTTCTGCTCCGACCAGTGAATCAGATCCTTCGTACTGGCATATCCGATATCCTTACTGTGCCAGCTCGTGGTCCAGACCATGTGAAACGTTCCATCCGGCCCCTGAACAATACTCGGATCACGCATCAGCTTATCCTTTCCGGCGGCCGGCATCAGAAAGGATTTACCGCCGTTCAGTGCTTCCCAATGAAGGCCGTCTGTGCTGTGTGCCAGATGCAGACCGTCCTCGCTCCGACCGGTAAAGTAGGAGAAAAGGTACTCCGACGAATCGTTCGACGGAGCCGACCGGCAGGAACTGACCACCAACACAGACAAGAGGACGAAGAATCGGATTTTATTCATTTTCAAACTTTCCATTTAGAGTATTATGCCTGCCGCGAACCGAGCCAAATGAATATAGCTGATTCACAAGTAACTGGAAAATAGTTTCATCAACAATGGGCAACAACCACCTCCGCCAAACATATTCTATACAAATTCAAACAAGGCCAATTATCCCATGAAATCTATACCCCGAATCCTCTGTTGCACCACACTCCTCTCGTTGACCGCCTTCGGCACCCCGACCGAACGCATCTACCTCTCCGGCGTCGACTTCGAAAACCCGGTTGAGTGGGACTTTATGGTAACCGGCGGCATGCGGGCCAACGAATGGGGAAAGATCGGCGTCCCGTCACAATGGGAACTGCAGGGATACGGCGAATATACCTATGGTCGCTGGTACAAGGAAAAGGGCGTCGATCATCCTTCCATGGAAGAAGGTTATTATCGATATATGTTCCCGGTGGCGACCGAACTCAAAGGTAAGATCATCGACATCGTATTCGGCGGCGTCATGACCGACACCGAAGTCAAAATCAACGGAAAATCCGCCGGACTGATTCATCAGGGCGGCTTTTATCAGTTTAAATACCGCATCACCGATCTCGTTAAATACGGAGAGAACAACCTGCTCGAAGTCCACGTCAAAAAACATTCCGAAAACCGCTCCATCAACGCTGCCGAACGTATGGCCGACTGGTGGCTCTTCGGCGGCATCTACCGCCCCGTATGGCTCGACATCAAACCGCAGGCTCATATTGAACATGTTGCCGTTGATGCCAAAGCCGACGGATCGCTCCGCGTTGATATCCAGCTCGAAAATCTGAACCAGGACGCGCACATTTCAGCAGGCATCATTTCGCTCGACAAAGCGCACTGCATGCTTGAACCGCAACTGTTTAATGTAAAAAAGGGAGAGACCACCGTCTCGCTCGACGCAAAATGGGACGGCATCAAGCCGTGGTCCCCGGAAGACCCGAACCTCTATGAACTGACCCTGCAACTGACGAACGGCGATGACATCCTTCATCAGGTCACGAAGCGCATCGGCTTCCGCACTCTGGAATTCAAACGAGGTGACGGCATTTATGTAAACGGCGTAAAAACCATCTTCAAGGGCATCAATCGCCACTCATTCTGGCCGGAAGGCGGCCGTAGCACCACTGAAGCCATCAGCCGCATGGATGCCAACATTCTCAAGGATATGAACATTAACGCCGTTCGCAGCCACTATCCGCCGGACGAACACTTTCTGGATATGTGCGACGAGCTGGGCCTTTATTATCTGGACGAGCTGGCCGGCTGGCAAAACTGCTACGACGACGAAATCGGCGCCAAACTGGTTAAGGAAATGGTCGAACGCGACGTCAACCACCCCTGCATCGTCATCTGGGACAACGGGAACGAAGGCGGATGGAACTACAACACCGACAAACTGTTTTCCAGATACGACCCGCAGCAGCGCATCGTCATCCATCCATGGGCGGACTTTGACGGATGGGACGCCCACCACTACCCCGCCTACCAGACTGGCGTGCACCGCTTCAACAACGGCGAAAACGTCTTTTTCCCGGCCGAAACCATGCACGGCATGTATGACCAGGGACACGGCGCCGGGCTTCAGGATTTCTGGGCAAAGTGGACCACCAGCCCACTCTTTGCCGGCGCTTTTATATGGGCCTACAACGACTGCGCCGTCCTGCGCACCGACTGGACCGGGGAAAAGAAATATGATTCCAACCGCTACATGGCGCCCGATGGCATCGTCGGCCCGCATCGCGAAAAGGAGGGCAGCGTTTTTGCCGTAAAGGAAATCTGGGCACCGATCCAGTTTGAGCCGCGCCGCATCACCTCCTCCTTTGACGGCTCATTCGTGATCAAGAACACCTATCAGTTCAGCAATCTCAATACCTGCCGGATGGCCTACCAGTTGCTGAAGATTGATTCCGACGGCTCCGGCCCCGGAAAACTCGCAGCCATGAAAACCGGATCGATCGAGATTCCCGACATCCAGCCCGGAGAATCGCGCAAAATACATATGGACGTCCCGGACAACTTTTATGACAATGACGTCCTCTCCATCACCGCATGGGACCCGCATGGCCGCGAAATCTACACATGGACCTGGCCCATCCACCGCGCCGCTGAATATGCAAAGAAATATGTCCATTCTGATCTTGTAGACTCTATTTTCGCCACCGCCGTCGAAGACGAAAACACGGCCACGCTCAAAGCCTCCAACGTTTCCGTCACCTTCGATAAAGCCTCCGGCTGCATCACTTCCGTCAAAAATGGAGGGACGGAAATCCCGCTCAACAACGGTCCGATTCCAGTCGGCATGAAAGCCGACGTTGTCGGAACCCAAATCCGGCAGGACGGCATCCACGCCATCCTTGAAGTTGATTACAACGGCGGCATCGACAACATTACATGGACCATGACCGCCGACGGCCTGCTGAAGATGGATATGCTCTGCCTGAACAAGGGCGCCAATGACGGCGGGTTTGACGGCAGCGCAGGCAATGATTTCGTTAACGAGTTTGGCGTGACCTTTGATTATCCGGAGGAAAAAGTAAAAGGCATGCAGTGGTTCGGGCGCGGACCGTACCGCGTCTGGAAAAACCGCATTCCCGGCACCTCGTTCGGTTTATGGGACAAAGACTACAACAACACCATCACCGGCGAGAGCTTTGAAACCCTGATCTACCCCGAATTCAAGGGCTACCATGCCAATGTCTTCTTTGCAAAAATGCGCACTGACGACGGCCCGATTGGCTTCTACACCGAAAACGACAACCTGTTCCTGCGGATGCTGACGCCCGAAGAGCCGGAGGGACGTGACAGCGGACGCAATACCATGCCGGCATTCCCTCCCGGCGACATTTCATTTCTCTATGAAATCGGTGCCATCCAGTCGTTCAAACCGCTCGCCCACCAGGGCCCGCATAGCCAGCCGTCGAGCATCCGCATCAAGGTCGGTGACGAAGGCATCCGAATGAAGATCTGGTTTGATTTCCGATAAAACAGACAAACATCGAACTCAGTCTACTTTAACGGATTCAATCCAAACCGGCCCGTTGCCGACATCGAGATTCTGCAAGGGGATGAGAGCGCCGATGGAATCAATCCTGTAGGACTGCAGCCTTCCGGACGATTCGCCAACGGCAAACAGATAGCGACCGTCGGCATCCATGACCATCTCCCGGGGCGTTGCTTCCGCAGCAAAAAAACCGATCGAGGAGAACGTTTTATCGTCGTTTACCTTATAGGCTGCAATGATGTCTGCACCGCGATTGGAGGCATAAAGAAACTTTCAATCCGGCGTAATGGGAATGTCGGCACATTTGTTCACGCCGAAATAGTCTGAGGGAAAAGTCGAAAGCGTCTGCGACTCAACCAGACAACCGGTCGACTAAACCCTGCAGGAAGTTACACTGCCCGCGACTTCATTCACCACAGACAATCGATCGTCTTCCCGCAAAAAACAAAATGTCTCGGCCCGGTTCCTTCGTCCGTGACGACCTTCCGCACCGCACTTTCCATGCCGGATTCCGGAGTGAAACGGTATTGAAGAATGCGATCCCCGCCCATACAGGTAACATATAAAACATCATTGCAGCTATTAACCAGAACAGCATGCGGCTGAGCCGCCGCTTCATAAACCTGACCATCCCGCAGTCCGACTCCATCATCAATTGCCATAAACCGCAAGTTTGCCGGCACCGAAATCCGCACTGCGAGTTGACTCAAATTAAATGACACCGAAGCGTTCTGACCGATAGTGGCGAATTGGATTCGTTGACTCACAATAAATGACACCCTGAAAAGGGAGGAGGATGAAGATGAGTTGCGAATCGCGAAGCGAATATATCGCTATACAGAAACGACGATACATAAAGGCCGCGAAAGCCTGCAAATCCAGACTTCTTGATGAGGTCTGCGCAGTGTGCGGTTACGACCGCAAGTATGCCACAAAGCTGATGAATGGAAGCCTCAAGTCGTCCAGAGTAAACCGCTCGTCTCATCCTCGGAACAGGTCGAAACCCTGTTATCCGACCTCAACGACACATAAACAAACGACTCACAAAACCCGGCGATACCACAAACAATAGAATGAAAGATGCCAGCACGGCCTTCACTTAGACCCCCCGAAAAGAACCGACGCCATCATTCAGGAAGCCATGCCGCTTAAGCATATCCGAGCTTTTTAAGGATCCAGAAATTCTTGCGCCAGTCCTTTTCGACCTTAACCCAGAGCTTGAGTTTGAACCGGACGCCATACATTTCATACAGCTCTTTTTCGGCCTGCTCGCGAACCCATTTAAGCAAGCGGCCCTTTTCGCCGATCACAATCCCCTTCTGGGAATGACGTTCGACATAGATCGAAGCCTCAACGGTCCATTTCTTTTCCTGCTCATCAATGCTCTCCACCCAGACAGCGACTGCGTGTGGCAGTTCGGCGTGGAGACGATGAAACAGCTTTTCGCGGATAACATCGGCAATATTGAGCTTACGCGGATAGTCGGTGAGAATATCTTCGGGAAAAAGCGGAGGCCCGGCCGGCACATGTTCAAAAAGAATGCCGAGCAGCTCGGCCATGCCATCTCCATGCAAAGCGGATACTGAAGCCCACACCGGCTGAACAATACTCTCCTTCTCCTGACAGATTTCCTCCCAAAGCTGTTTATATTCCGCAGAACGGTCCGGTTTCCGGTCGGATTTATTCAGGGCGATGATGCACGGAACCTCTTCGCGGGTAATGCGCCGGAACCATCCGTCATCTTCGAGCTCCGGTCTGGTGGACGCATCCAGCACCAACAGGATCACGTCAGTGCCCTGCACAGCAGAACGGGCGGCTTTATTCAGGTTTTTTCCCAGTTCCCCTTCAGCCTTATGGACCCCCGGGGTATCCAGAAAAACCAACTGCCCCCGCTCCTCAGTCAAAATGGCGCGAATCACGTTCCGCGTTGTCTGCACCGTATCGCTGACAATGCTCACCTTTTCGCCCAGCAGGTGGTTCACCAGCGTCGACTTTCCCACATTGGTACGGCCCACGATGGCCGCAATCCCCGATCGGCCGAACTCCATCAATTCTGAATCAAACTCTGTCATAGGCGCGGGTTGTAACACACCGGGCCGGGAGAGCGTAAAGAATATTCGCGGTCAGGCTTTTCGGCGTTGCGCCGCGCTTCGTGTTTAATTAAGGTGCTTTGATTATGAAAAGTTTGATCGTTCCAGTTCTATTCGCATGCGCCGCCATGGCGGCTGCCCAAACCAACCCGGCACCGACGGTGGTCACAAACCAGCCGATTGAAATCGACGGATATGCCGCAAAAGTAAACACCCGCATCATTACGATCGCCGAGGTCCGGGAAGCCATGGCCCCCATGCTGCCGGAGCTCTACCGCAGCTACGAAGGGGAGAAACTTGAGGAGGCCCTGCAGACGGCCTATGCACAATCCCTGAACGAACTGATTGAACAGGCGCTCATTCTTGAATCCTTTAAGGATCGCGGCGGCCAGATTCCGGATCAATATATCAACGACGAAATCCGGCGCATCATCAACGAACGGTTCAATGGAGACGAAGCACGTTTTGAACAGTTGCTGGCAGCCCAGAAAAAGAGTCGCGATGACTACATGAAGACCGTACGCGACCAGATGATTGTCGGCATGATGGTCGGCGAAGAGATTTCCCAGCGGGCCCGCGTGACCCCGGAGCAGGTGAAGGAGTATTATGACGCCCATCTGGATGAAGAATTCTTTATTCCGGAAAAGGTGAAATACAGCGTCATTGTCCTCAATAAAGGGGAAACAGAAGAAGAGCAGACCGTCAAATTGCAGGAAGCGGAGAAGATCCGTGAAAAACTGACCGACGGCGCCGATTTTGCGGAAACCGCAAAGGCCTCATCAGAGGGCAGTCGGGCTGCGGACGGAGGACTGTTCCCTTGGATGCAGCCGGAGGAGGCGCGCGCAGAACTGCAGGACGCCCTGCATAACCTGCCGGCAGGAAAAATTAGCGATATCATCGATACTGACACCCAGCTTTATATCCTGAAGGTTGAAGCGCGCAGGCAGGCCGCCTATCGACCGTTTGGCGAAGTACGCGACGACATTAAGAAGGCGCTTCTAGGCAAGGAACGGCTTCGTCTGCGCGAACGATGGATCGAACGACTCAAGACCAATGCATATATCCGCATCTATTAAGAATAATCTGAACCCTCATTCGTTCTTCTGATTTAATGCTTTTAACAAAGGAGATTCCCATGAAAAGAGCTCAACTGCTTACTGTTCTTGCACTCACGTCCCTGATCATCCTCCCCGGTTGCAAAACCAAGCAGGTGGATCGCGTCGCTGCAGACGAAGTGATCGACCTTTCCGGTCGATGGAACGACACCGACTCCCAGCTGGTATCCAAATCCATGATTGAGGATCTCTCCTCCCGTCCGTGGGTCGAAGCATTTACGGCAAAGAACGGGAAAAAACCGGTCGTCATCGTAGGCCCGGTCCGCAACCTGAGCTCTGAACATATCGCCACCGAAACATTCACCAAGGATCTTGAACGCGAACTGGTCAACAGCGGTCGCGTAACTTTCGTGGCCAACCCCATCGAGCGGGATCCGCTTCGTGAAGAACGCCGCCAGCAGCAGACCTGGTCCACCGCCGAGACGCAAAAGCGGCTGGCTGCCGAAACCGGCGCGGACTACATGCTGATGGGCAGCATTAACACCATCACGGATCAGGAAGGTCGCGAGTCGGTCAAATACTATCAGATCAATTTGGAGCTGATTCATCTGGAAAGCAGTGAAAAGGTCTGGATTGGCGACAAGAAGATCAAGAAATACATCAAAAAGAGTCGGTTTTCTCTTTAACCGATTCCGGTTTATGAGGCGCGGACGGACTTCCCGCGCCATCGCCTAATCATGGCAACCCGCCTCCCATTTTCTTTTCTGGCCATCGCACTGCTCATATCGGGTTGTGCGAGCATGCGAACAGATAAATCGCATTATGCCGGCGCGGAAGAAATGCTGGCCCGAGCCGACTATCCCGCCGCCATCGCACGCATTGAAAGCGCTTCATCCACGGCCTACAAGCCGAAGGATCAGGTCATATACTATCTGGATATCGGCATGCTGCACCACTGGAACGGTGACTATGCCCTAAGCAACGAGTTCCTCGAAAAAGCCGAACAATCTATTGAAGACAACTTTACAAAGAGCGTATCCCGCGCCGCCACCTCTCTTCTGCTGAACGACAATGTTTTGTCCTATGCCGGAGAGGATTATGAGGACATCTACCTCAACGTTTTCAAAGCCCTCAACTATCTGGCACTGGGACAGAATGACGACGCCTTTGTCGAGCTCCGACGCATTAACAACAAGCTCGTCCAGCTTGAGAGCAAATACGACAAAATGGCAGAGAAACTGAGCGAGGCCGAAGAAGCGGAAACAGAGTTCCGGCCGGGGAAAAGCCCGTTTCAGGATTCAGCCCTCGGACGCTACCTCAGCCTGTTGCTCTATCGCAACGACGGGAAATGGGACGATGTCCGCATCGACCTTGACAAGATCAATAAGGGCTGGCGCCTTCAACCCGCCATCTACCCATTCTCCAAACCTGATTTTTCCGCCGAAAATCAGCGAGTTTCACCACCGAAGGCCCGGCTGAATATTATTGCATTCAGCGGACTCTCGCCGGACAAAACGGCCGCCACGTTCTATATCCATACCGAAGAAAATCTGGTGGTTCTTGCCGGCAGCTCGGAGGACTATCTCGGTCGCCAGCGCCTCGATGGCCTTGACGCGATTGCATGGCCGGATATTCAGGCGGGATACCATTTTAAGTTCCAACTCCCGTCCATGGAAAAGCGGCCGTCTCACGTGACGCGCATTGATGTATCCGTGGTGAATGGCGGCACAACTGACCTCCAGAAAATAGAGAGCATCGAGAATGCCGCCGAGGAAACCTTTTCGATCAAAAAACCGATCATATATCTGAAAACCCTGACACGAGCGGTCGTTAAAGGACTGGCATCGGAACAGGCCAAACAGAAAATGACCGATGGCATGGGAGATGGGGTCGCATTCCTCACCCGGATTGCCACGGACGTGCTGACCGACCAGACGGAAAATGCCGACCTAAGGGTCTCTCGTTTTTTTCCGGCCGAAGCATTCATCAGGGAGCTTCACCTGAACGAAGGCGTTTACGATATCTGCATCAACTATTACGGCGCGGACAACACCCTGCTTCATTCCGATCAAAGAACCGGCGTGCATCTTGAAGCCGGCCGTCTGAATGTGCTTGAATCCGCATATCTGAATTAGAGGAACCCTGCATGCATACCAAAAGATACAGATCGATCCTGCCAACCTGCGCAGCGCTTTGCATGGTAAGCCTCGCCGGATGCCTGACCTTAAGCCGGCAGGCGCCGGACTGGGTAAACAATCCGAAAAGCCTCTATCCGGAAAAGCAGTTCCTCGTAGCATTGGGCGAAGGCGATACCCGACAGTCCGCCGAAAATGCCGCAGCGGCCAACCTCTCCCGCATATTCGAGAGTCATATCCAGTCCGACGAACGGGTCGTGGATCGCGTGGTTGAGAGCGAAGTTGATTTTATCCGAAATACCGACCTCACTACCGATATCAATATCCAGTCATCCCAGACTCTGATCAACATTCAGCATGCGGAGGCGTGGAAAGATGAAACGGGGCGTTACCATGCCGTGGCCTACCTGAACCGGCGGGAAACAGCACAGATCTATCGGGAACAGATTGAGGAGACAACGCAGCAGATTGAAAAACTGCTGAATGAAACCACCGGAACAGGGAATGCGCTCCGGCAATATGCCCTGTTCCGCTCATCACTTCGTTATGCCCGCGAAAACGACATTCTCCTGCGGCAGCTGAAAATCATCCATTCGAGCTCGGCATCGGCATCAGCGCCCTCCTATTCGTTAAAGGAAATTGAAAATGCGACCGCTGAAAGCGCCCATAGGATCCATGTATCCATTCAACTTTCCGGAGATCCGGATGGCAAAATGACAAACTCAGTCAAACAGCTCATCACCCGATATGGATTTGTAGTCGGCAGTCCGGCAGATCTGATATTGACCGGAGCCGTATCACTGGAAGATACCGGCAAAAGAGTCGATGGGCTGGCCTTCTTTCGATATAATCTGGCAATCCAGATTGCTGACGCACAGAATGCGGTACTGGTCTCTATTAACGACACAGGACGCGAAGCCGTCACAGATCCTGCGGAAGCACCCGTACGTTGCCATCGAACCATGGAGCGGACCCTGAAATCCGCCGGAGTAAACAGTCTGGATGCGTATTTTGACAAGCTTGCCCACTCCGACTGACCCAGCTTTTACCAACAGCTCAATGAAGCAGAAACCGGAAATCAATCACGATGGATTCAGCGCTATATATTGTAGGAACACCGATCGGAAATCTGGGTGATATCTCCCTCAGGGCGCTTGAAACCCTGAAAGAAGCCGACTTGATCGTGGCAGAAGACACCCGACACACCCGTCGACTGACCGCCCGGTATGAAATAACCACGCATCTGCAAAGCTGCCACAAATTTAACGAGATCCAGCGGGCAGAGCAGATTATCGAACGAATTCGCGATGGGCAGTCGGTTGCCATGGTGACCGATTCCGGGATGCCCGGAATTTCAGATCCCGGCTCCCGGGTTGTCGCACTCTGCCGACGGGCCGGCATTCCGATTACATCTGTTCCGGGGCCGGCGGCCGTAACCACCGCCGTAGCGCTTAGCGGATACGGAGAAAACGGCTTCATCTTCGCCGGCTTTCTTCCCCACAAGAGCGGCGGACGAAAAAGAGATCTTGAAAAGTGGAAAGAGGCCGATCTCCCCGTTGTTCTCTATGAATCCCCGTACCGGCTGATTAAGCTGATGGGAGAAATCGAAGAATATCTGGGCGCAGACCGCACGGTATTTGTTGGCCGCGAGCTGACCAAAAAATTTGAAGAATGTACGGAGGGCACCCCGGATTCCGTGAGTAAAGCGTATGAAAACCGCACGGTTAAGGGTGAATGCGTGGTCATTATTCAGCCGGCACCATGACGTTGCGCCCCCATTTCTCACACAAACGCGTTGAACTGCATAAACGTGATGCTAATATCCTTACGTTTTAGAGAACACACAACCGGGTTTCAGTTAAAATATGGATGAAGGTAACAAGAGTGAAAACCTTACCGCGGCGTACATCGGACACACGGCTGTAATCCGGGTGGAAGGGCGTGGCTCCTTCAAAATCAGCCCCCCGCTTAAACAGTTTGTGCATCAGATTATTTCCAACCAGTCGGCTGAGAGGATTCTGATTGAAATGTCCAACTGCACCGGCATGGACAGCACCTTCATGGGCGTTATTGCGGGGATCGCCTGTTACATTAAAAGCCGGACCGTTTCTTTCCAGCTCATCAACCTGTCGGAGAAAAATAAGAAGCTGATGGTAACCCTCGGCGTGGATCGCGTGGTTGACTATTCCATGACGGCCACAGACGAGCAAAGCGCCCTGCTCCAAAAGCTGGAGAACTCCTCCCAGAAGCTTGAAGCAGACATGTCGGACAAACTCGAAGCGGCCAAAACTACACTCGAAGCGCATGAAACGCTGGTTGATATCAATCCGGAAAACCTCAGTAAGTTTAAATCGGTGCTGGAATATTTGCAGGATGATGTCCGCAACCTGAGCGATCACTAACTTAGGCGCCCTCCCCTCAGGGATTCATCAATCGACACTCGGCCGTTTCAAAATACGGAACCGTTCTATTCTCTTCCGATGTCAGCCCGTCAAAGGCCGTCTGCATGAAACGCAATGGATCGCCGTGGGAAACCAGAATAATATTGCGACCGCAGTAGAGAGAATCGAGACCAAGGACCACATCCACCATACGTGCACGGACCGCGTTGGCGCTCTCTGCTCCGTTCTGCTCCAGATCCGCATTGATTTCATCCTTCTCCCATGCGTCGGCATAGTGACGATAGCACGCTCCTTCCCAGGCGCCGAAATAACGTTCCCGTAACCGGGGATCATGCTTCACGCAAGACACGCCTAAGATTTCGCGCACAATTTCAGCCGTCTCAGTAGCTCGCAGAAAGTCCGATGAAATAATCACTGCATTTTCGCATAGCGTCGCATTCCGACGGGCACTCGCCTTAACCTGCGCACGCCCCTTCCCGGAGAGACCATATGCGGCAATACCATTATCAGGATCACTAATGATGATACCTTCCACGTTTGCCATGCTTTCGCCATGACGAAACCCGAAGAAGGTGTTTCGGAGCGATGAGGTATCTAAATTCATCTATACAGAAAACCGTAAAACAGCATTCGGAACAAGAACCTACTTGTTCAGATAAAGCAACCCCAGCGTAAGCCCCTTGATCTCTGCCAGATTCTTCATCCGGCCATACAGACTGTAGCCCGGATAATTTTCCCGACCGACATCATCGAGAATCTGATGACCATGATCCGGACGAATCGGAACAGACCATTCCTGACAGGATTCCTGTTCACGCCGAGTTCCTTCGAGAATCAATGCCTTAACCGCCGCAATCATATCAATATCCCCGTCGAAAAAGTTATCTTCCTGAAAATTCAGACCGGCATCACGAACGACATTACGCAGATGTACAAAATGAATGGCCGGACCGATGGCCGCGATGATCCCCGGGATATCATTAAAATGCCCGGCGCCCAGAGAACCGGAACAAAGTGTGATGCCATTGCTCGAAGAAGGAACCATCTGAACGATCTCCAGCAGATCATCCAGCGAACCGGCAATCCGCGGCAGTCCCAGCAGATTCCACGGAGGATCGTCAGGATGAATCGCCATGCGGATATCACAGGCTTCGGCCACAGGAATAATTGCCTCGAGAAAGGCCTTTAAATTTGATCGGAGAACAGGCCGGTCAATCGCGTCATAGGCATTGAGCAGACCTCGGAACTCATCCGGCGAATAGGTCTGCATTGAGCCGGGAAGGCCATAAAGAACCGTATCCTGCAATGCTTTAACACCGGCGGTATCGAGCTGCTCAAAAAAAATGCCAGCCTGCTCAACCACGTCCTCTGGATAATCTTCCGAAGCCCTGTCGCGCTTTAACACAAACAGGTCAAATGCCGCAAATTCATGCAGTTTGAATCCTGAAGTATACGAGCCGTCCTCAAAGGTAAGCCTTAGCCGGGTTCGGGACCAGTCCAGCACCGGCATGAAATTGTAACAGACCGTCTTAATCCCGCATTCCGAGAGGTTTTTAAGCGAGGTCTGATAGTTTTCAAGATGCCGCTCATAGGCCCCGCTGCGGCGCTTGATATCTTCGCTGACCGGAAGGCTTTCAACAACCGTCCACTTCAATCCCTCGGCCTCGATCATCAACTTCCGCTCCAGAATCGCATCCACCGGCCAAACATCTCCCACGGGAATCTGATGCAGCGCCGTAACAACATGCGAGGCCCCCGCCTGCCGGATCTCACCCAGCCTGATCCGATCATTCGGCCCGAACCATCGCCAGGAGTACAAAAACTTCATTTCAAGCCCTCCAAAAGTCTCCCGACCGTTCACTGTCGGAGCACACTCATCTTTACAAGAAAGCTGCACCGAAATGCTCAAATGTTTGAGCGTGTATCAACAAAAAAACCGCCGGCAGAACCCGACGGTTTAAATATGGCGGAAAGGGGGGGATTCGAACCCCCGGTACCTCGTAAGAAGTACACCGGATTAGCAGTCCAGCACCTTAAGCCACTCAGTCACCTTTCCGCGCTAAAAACGAGGGAGGAACATAGATAACCGTCCTACCCTTTGCAAGCGGTTTTTATCCAAAAGACAGGTTAAAGAAGAGGGCTTTAAGCCTGCATCCGGCGGCACCCTGCACTTCCCCTTGCACGCCATACGCCTACAAAAATTCGACCATCAACACGGTTCTTTAAAGACTACCAGAATTCATACGCATTGAACTGAACAACATACAGTCCAAGAATAAAATTGGTTGTTCCATGCGCAATGATGGCGGCCCAGATATCCTGCGTTTTGATGTAAAGGAGCCCGAAAGCGATGCCGCATATAATCCCGGCCATCCATTCATAGTGCTCAACCCCGAAGAAAACCGAAATAACCAGCAACATCGGCCAATGGAGCCGGCCGGGATCAATTTTAAAGAAGGGACTTCCCATCATCCAGCGATACAGGAACCCGCGAAAGAAAAACTCCTCAATAATGGCAATAATCACAGAAGTTCCGAACATGTGTACCCAGAAGACAAACAGACCCGTGACCCTGGGATCATAGATATGCCGACCAACGTGCGGCCCGGACTCGATAACCTCGAATGGAAGGCGGGTTCTTTCAATATTTTCCTCTCCAAGAAGGATCGCCTCCTGTACCGCATCCGACTCAATCTCGGCAGGAACATCAAACAGCTCACGGGTCTTAAATGGATGCATGAGATCCACAAAAAGACGATCATACCACTCGGCCACCGCCGGAGCCTTCTGAGCCATCCAAGGCGTCTCAAATCCCACCCATACAAAGAAAATGAGAACTCCAACCGCAATGGCCGCAGGAATATTCTTCAATTGAAGTCGGGGATACCAGCGCCACGGACGGGCAACCGCCAGCAGAACCAGCCCGCTGACCGTTCGTACAACATAGTTTTCAAAGTAGACCATCAGGGTCAGCCATATGGCAAAAGGCAGCACATGTGCCACCACCGCCATGACATTTTCCTTCTGCTCTTCCGGAGTCAGTTCCTGGTGCTCGCGCTCACTCATAACATCCTCAAAATAATGTCGGCCCGGAACATTCTGCCGGACACGGATAATCGAACGTCAGACGACAGAACTATCCGTCCTTCTTTTCCGGGTCAGGAGATGCGGTCTTCTCTGAGCTGTCTTCCTTATCGGGCTCAGAACCTTCGCGCTGACCTTTCTTGAACTCGCCAAGGCTTTTCCCCAGCGAACGCGAAAGCTCAGGTAGTTTTTTGGCTCCGAACAGGAGCAGGATAACCAGAAAAATGAGCAGAACCTCCTGCCCTCCCTGCATACCCGGTATAACAAATGCCAATGTGTTCATATTTTAATCCTCGGTTGCATTCCTGTGGCGCAGCGCCTCTTCTGCGCCGGCATCATTCGCTGTCGCTATACGACCGCTGCCCCTGCGACGCTTTCCTTTTTCCGTAAAGTAAAGAAACCATATACAGAACTCATAGAGAAGGATCAACGGTATCGCCATTTGAACTTGCGTCATCCAGTCCGGCGGCGTAAGCAACATCGCCAGAACAAAGAGTCCGACAATGACATGCCGGCGCTTTTCCCGCAACTGGGCGGAGGTCAGAAATCCAAGCCGCCCCAGCGTAATGATGACAACCGGCAGCTGGAAAGCGACGCCGAACCCCAGCAGAAGGTGGAGCGTAAAATCAATATATTTCTGGTAGTGCAGAATATTCGCGCCGCCCAGTCGCTCATTGACCCCCAACAGGAGATTAATGGCCATCGGCAGAGTCATCTCATATCCAACCACAACGCCGACCACAAAAAGTATTCCGGAAAAGAACCCAATTCGCTGAATGGCACACCGCTCTGAGTCCTTGACCCCGGGAAGTACGAAGGACCCCACAATCATCATCAACATCGGCATGCTGACAATCACCCCGCTCCAGAACGCAAGGGTAAACCACATTTTAAAGCCGGCAGGAAGCTCATGGAGCTGAAGCACGATCCGGCCGGACTCAACATATTCGCGCCCCGGAGCAAGCAGCATATCGGTCATCCATGGAACAAAATAGGCGCAAAGAATCATTCCGACAACAATGGTAACCGCAGAGCGGATGAGCATCTTTCGAAATTCCTCCAGATGCTCCAGAAACGGCATCTCACGATCGTCGTATCGAAATCTGCTCCGGAACGAATCAAACGCGCGTTTCATCGCTGTCTCCGTTCTCATCCTCTTCCGGCACGGCACCGGACTCGATCACGTCGAAATCTGACAAGGAAATGTCCTCTGCACCCTCTTCTTCGTAAACTGCCAGATCCACATCGTCAGACTCATGCTCATCCATTTCCACCGATAGATCGCCATAAAGCACCTCGTGCTTAAAATGATCCGCTGTACTCCGAATATTGCCGATAATTCCGTTCAGCTTGCGAAGGATCCGCGGAGCATCCTTAGAACCGAACAGAACAATCAACACAATAACAACAACAAAGGATTCGCCGATGCCGGGACCGATGAACGCAAAATGGAGCATACCGTCAGCCATTTTGTCGATAACTCTGACGAAGAACAAAATCCATCAACACCAACGCTGTCATCGTTTCAACAATCGGAACAGCGCGAGGCACAACACAAGGATCATGTCGTCCTTTGGCTTCAAGAACGGTGACATCTCCATCAAATGTCGATGTGTTCTGTGCCAGACCAATAGTGGCCGGCGGCTTAAACGCAATACGGAAGACGATCGGCTCTCCATTGGAAATACCGCCCTGAACGCCGCCGCTGAAATTCGTTGCCGTGCCCAGTCGGCCATCCACCTTCATTTCAAAGGGATCATTATGCCGGGAACCGAACATGCGGGCACCGGAAAAGCCGGACCCGATTTCAAAGCCTTTGGTTGCCGGAATAGAGAGCATTGCCTGAGCAAGTTTGGCTTCCATGCGTTCAAAAACAGGCTCACCCAGCCCCACCGGAATATTTTCCGCAACGCAGGTCAGCACGCCCCCGACAGAGTCCTTGCGATCACGCGTGGCAGCCACCAGCTCAATCATCTTTGCCGCAGCCGCTTCATCGGGGCAGCGGATAATGTTCGAATCAATCTGCCCACGCGTGAGCGATTCGCCGCTCATATCACGCGCATCAATATTCCCGACCGAGCTTACCCATGCTGTAATGCGTGTTCCAAACTGCTCAGCAAGCCATTTTTCGGCAATGGCGCCGGCCGCCACACGACCGATGGTTTCGCGGGCACTGGAACGCCCACCGCCGCTGGCTGCACGGTTTCCGTACTTCATCTGATACGTGTAATCGGCATGTGAAGGACGCGGTACGTTGCTCATTTCACCATAGTCACCGGGGCGCTGATCCCTGTTGTTCACCATCAGCCCAATGGGAGTTCCCAATGTTTTTCCATTTTCCACGCCGGACAGAATGGTAACCATATCAGCCTCATCACGCGGTGTAGTCATATCACTCTGACCGGGCCGGCGGCGCGTCAACTGGGGCTGAATATCGGCTTCGCTCAGAACCAGATTTGCGGGACATCCATCTACAATGGCACCAACGGCCCTCCCGTGTGACTCACCAAATGTTGATACCTTGAAAAGTGTTCCTATCGTACTCGACATACTGCATCCTTATTTACTGATCGGCCCCGAAAGCAAGCGGCTCCCGATTAATCTGTTATCTAAAGCGCAACCTTATAACACCATCCGCTTTGGATTTGGCACGAAAAACTGAAGGAAACTTCTTTAAATGACGACCCGGTCCCGGCAAGCCGAAGCCATAATAGGATTGCATTGCGCCCTGTCTTGTGGACAATTCGGCTCTCTACGCTTTAACAATAGGAACAGGATTTTATGGATACAGGACGCCGCCAGCATCTTCAGGACATCTACGCAACGGACCACAAAGGAAAAGATGAGTTTACACCACAGGTTTCTAACGAAATCATTGAAGAGCGTAAACGCGACGCCCGCAGGCACCAGTTTACAGCATTCATGCTCGGCCTGACCGTTCTGGCATTGGCCGTTGGACTTGTTTTCGTTGTAATCAAGGAATACCTGAACATTCTTCAGGATGATACTGCCCCGCCGCCGATCGCACAGGACTATATTCCCCGCCACTCACTGCCAAGTGACGCGCAGTGGGTGCTCGACCTCAGCCGTAACTATGGCGACCCTCAATGGAACGGTGAGGGAGAGCGTCCGTTCAACACGCTCTGGGTAAAGAAAGCCGCTTGGAATATTCATATGGCCGAAAAGGCCCTCGAACTCGCTAAGGCCAACCCCGACGCCTACGCACAGGCTGCCCAATACTATGAACAGGCGATTGAAATTCTGCCGGAGATGGAAGGTATTAAAGTGCCGCTGGGCATGGTCTACTTCCAGCTCAAAGATTACCAGAAGGCTCTTGTCCTGCTCGAGAATGCCCCGGAAAGCGAACTCACCTTCGACGTCCTGAACAATCTCGGCGTAGCCTGCCTTGAAGCCAAAGCCTACGACCGGGCGGAGGAATACCTGAAACGCTCACTGGAACTCAAACCGGCCTATGCAGATGCGCTTAAGAACCTGGCCATGCTCTACCGTAAGCAGGATCGGGAAGAAGAGTCCATTCGCGCCTATGAACAGTTCCTTGATCAGCGTCCGATGGATGACACTACCCGCTATGATTTTGCGTTATACCTTACCAAGGCGGGCAACTGGAAGCTGGCGGCGGAGCAACTGCGCACCCTGTCAAATCAGGTCACCGACGATCATTATGTCTACTTCCTGCTGGCCCGCGCCGAAAACAAACTTGGCAACACGGATGCAGCAACCCAGGCCCTGCGCCGCGGCATTCAGCTGACCGACCCGAAACTGGCGATCGCATGGATGGATGATGCCGAATTCGACCAGCTGAGAAATACGCCGGAATTCCAGTCACTGATGAAATATGTTCAGCAGCAGGGGCTATAGACTCAGAGTAATCTGAATATCAGATGATTCAGGCCCAGCGCGATAAGTGCCGCCAGAAAATCGTCCACCACAATACCGAAACCTCCGTGGATATGCTGCAGCTGGCGTATCGGCGGGGGTTTTGTAATATCAAAGATCCGATGCAGGATAAAGCCGCTCAGCAAAACCCAGACCACCTCCCCCCCCTGCAGCCCGATCACCGTAATCGGAAGAGTCAGGTATTCGTCCGCCACGATACAGCCGGGATCTTTTCCGCCAATGGTTTTCTCAGCAGAACCGCAGATCGGAATGGCCAGCAGAGTCAGAACAATACAAATCAGCACCTGATAGCCGATTTGATCAACCCGCAGCAACCACCACGCAATCGGAAGCCCAACCAAAGTCCCGACAGTTCCCGGCATTACCGGACTCCAGCCAGCACCAAACCCGACCGCAACCCATTTAACAAAATTCCTCATTCAATTATCTCCTCAAAAACAAATCCCTACCACAGCGTATCTATACGAAGGAATACCCAAAATACAGGAATCTTGATTGTTCCGACCCAACGGAAAACAATCCTTCAATTACAGCGCTTGACTCACTCTGAGAATATGCACAGAATGGGTCGGCAAAAGGATGCAAAAGATGAGCCAAAACCAATATATCAATGATTTCATGAAAACATTCCCTTTTGAGGGACTGACCTTTGACGACGTATCCCTGATTACGCAGTACGCAGACTTTCTTCCGGGCGATACCGACATCAGCTCCAGACTGACCCGGAACATCGGCTTAAAGATCCCGTTCCTCAGCGCCGCAATGGACACTGTCACCGAGGCACGCATGGCGATTTCCATGGCGATGCTGGGAGGAATCGGCGTCATCCACAAAAATCTAGATCCGGAAGTACAGGCTCAACATGTCAGCAGGGTTAAACATCATCTCAATGGACTAATCTCCAATCCTGTCACCTTCAACATCAGCGACACCCTCGAAACGATCGCCCGCACCCGAGCCGAAAAGGGATACAGCTTCAGCGGCTTTCCCGTGCTGGACAACGACGGCCATCTGGTCGGAATCGTAACGTCCAAGGACATTCGCTTTGCCCGCTCAAAGCGCGCCAAAGTTACGGAGGTTATGAGCACCGATCTGATCACAGCAAAACCCGAAACCAACCTGCGGCAGGCATACGATCTTATGCAGCAGCACAAAATTGGAAAGCTGCCGTTGCTTGAAAAAGGCAAGTTGGTCGGTCTTTACAGTTATGCTGACGTGCGCCGTCTGATTGAAAATGAAGAACCCCTCTTTAACCGTGATGAAAAATATCGACTGCGGGTAGCGGCCGGCGTAGGCCCCGGCGACTATGAACGCACCGAAATACTCAACAGCGAAGAGGTTGATGTATTGGTGGTTGATACAGCGCACGGACATTCAAAGGGCGTGATTGATATGGTCGCGTGGGTAAAGAACAAATTCCCCCACATTGATGTGATTGGCGGAAACATTGCGACCGGAGAGGCGGCCCTTGCCCTGCGCGACGCCGGTGCCGACGCCGTCAAGGTGGGCATTGGCCCCGGCTCGATCTGCACGACCCGCGTGGTTGCCGGCGTTGGTATTCCTCAGATTTCCGCGATCTATGCTGCAGCAAGCGCCCTCAAGGGCGAGATTCCCGTAATCGCCGATGGTGGCATCCGCAACTCAGGCGACATTGCCAAGGCCCTCGTGGCCGGCGCTGACAGCGCCATGATGGGTTCCGTTCTCGCCGGAACGGAAGAGAGCCCGGGCGAAAAGATTATTTACGAAGGCCGCCAGTTTGTTATCTACCGAGGAATGGGCAGTCTGGATGCAATGAAATCGCGCGAAGGCAGTCGCCAGCGCTACGGTCTGAGCGATGAGGACGACCTGGTACCTCAGGGAATCGAGGGCATGGTTCCCTACTCCGGCACGGTAAACAAGGTGATGAAACAATACTGCGGCGGCCTGCAGGCCAGCCTCGGATACTGTGGAACCCGGACCATTCCGGAGCTTAAAGCCAAGGGCCAATTTGTTCGCGTTTCGCACGCCGGATCGATCGAAGCCCACGCCCACGATATTAAGATCACGAAGGAAGCTCCGAACTATCGGCGCTAAAGGAAATCGATCCATGACTGGAATGATCCGTCTGATTGCGGCCACGCTCCTGCTGGGCGCAATGTCTGGATGCGCACTGATCACGACACCGGTCAAGATTGCAGGAGCAGCCGCTGCAACCACCATTGAAACGTCCGGTGCCATTGTGTCAGCACCGTTCAAAATGGCCGGCGATTCCGAGGAATAAAAACATTGATTGCTGCCCTGATCCAGATGAACCCCACCGTCGGGGCCTTGCAGGCCAACGCCGATGCGATTATTGAACAGGCCCGCGAGGCGCATGCTCAAGGCGCCGGACTCATAATATTTCCGGAATTGACGGTTTCGGGTTATCCGCCGGAAGATCTGATTCTCAAGGATCACTTCTGCATGGATTGCGAAAAGCAATTGCAGCGCATTGCCGCAGAAATTCCTCCGGAAGCCTTCGTAATTATCGGAGCCCCTGTGGTTCGTAACCGACGGAAGTTTAATGCAGCACTGGCATTTCATCAGGGGAGCTGCATCGGCGAATACCATAAAGTTCTTCTTCCGAATTATGGGGTGTTCGACGAAAAACGTCTTTTTGAAGCCGGTACAGAGCCTCTTGTGCTTGAATTGGAAGGCCTACGTGCGGCGGTTCACATCTGCGAGGATTCCTGGTATTCCGACGGCGCGGCGGTTCAGATGCTTCAGGACAAAAACCCGGACCTTCTGATTAATCTTTCGGCATCGCCCTATCACCGGGGCAAACTGGAAAACCGCATCAGCGTCCTTTCAAAAACGGCACGCACGCTCCAAACCACCATGCTCTATTGCAACATGACCGGCGGTCAGGACGAACTGGTATTTGACGGCGCCAGCATGGTTTTTGCGCCGGACGGATCAAGACTGGCCCGCGCCGGGCAGTTCAGGGATGACATTCTCTATTGCGACCTTGCGCTGTCGACACCACAGCGAAAGGAAGCTCCGCTACCGGAACTTGAAGAGGTTTATGAAGCGCTCAAGCTTGGCCTGAAGGACTATGTAAACAAAATCGGGTTCAAGCGGGTGGTTGTGGCCCTAAGCGGCGGAATTGACTCGGCACTGGTGCTGGCACTTGCCGTGGATGCGCTTGGGAAGGAGCGCGTAGCCTCCATTACCATGCCGTCCCAGTATTCTTCCAGCGGCACACTCAATGATGCCATTGAAATGGGCCGCATTCTCGATATCGAGTTTTATACCCTGCCGATCAAACCGCTCTATGACGAGTTTGACAAAACCCTCTCCGAAGTCTGGGGAATGAATAAAAAACCAGGACTGGCCGAGGAAAACCTTCAGGCGCGTATTCGGGGGAACCTCATCATGGCGCTCTCCAACGAGTTTGGGTGGCTGGTGCTGACCACCGGTAATAAGAGTGAAATGGCCATGGGTTACTGTACGATTTACGGCGATATGGCAGGCGGCTTTGCCCTAATCAAGGATGTCCCGAAAACACTGGTGTTCGACCTCTGCCGCTGGCGGAATGCACAAGGCGACACACCAGTCATCCCTCCGGAAATCATCGAGCGACCGCCATCAGCCGAGCTCCGACCGGATCAGAAAGATACTGACTCACTGCCCCCGTATGAAGTACTGGACCCAATTCTTCGGGATTATGTCGAAAACGACATGGGAATCGATGGATTGATCGCCAAAGGATATGACGAAGCATTGGTCCGGCGCGTCGTACATGCAGTCGAGCTGAGCGAATACAAACGCCGTCAATCACCGCCCGGCGTCAAGATCACACCAAAATCGTTTGATCGTGACCGCCGCATGCCAATCGTAAACCGATACAGGAATTAAGCGAGAGTCTCCGGAATGGCGCGATCCCAGTTCGGAAGCTAGAGATCCAGGAAGTTCTGCAGCAGCTTCTTACCGTTCACCGTCAGGATGGATTCGGGATGAAACTGAACGCCATGCACCGGATATTCCCGATGCCTGACACCCATAATTTCGCCTTCCGCCGTCCAGGCCGTAATCTCCAGACAGTCAGGAAGCGTTTCCCGCTCGATAATCAGTGAGTGGTAACGCGTGGCATCAAACGGACTCGGCAGCCCTTTAAAAACACTCTGCCCCTCATGAATCATCGGAGAGGTTTTTCCATGCATCAGGCGCGCGGCCCGAATGACGTTTCCGCCATAGACATCGCCGATGGACTGGTGACCAAGGCACACCCCGAACACCGGCAGACGCGGCCCGAATTCACGGATAATATCACAGGAAACGCCGGCTTCTTTCGGCGTACAGGGTCCCGGGCTGACGAGAACTTTTTCTGGCTTCAGGGCGACCGCCTCCTCAACCGTAATCTTGTCGTTGCGAAAAACCTTCATCTCCGCACCCAATTCTCCCAGATACTGTACGAGGTTAAAGGTAAACGAATCGTAGTTATCAATGACCAAAATCATGTCTATTCTCCAGCAACGCGTGCGGCGTGGTAGTGTTTAGCCAAAGCGAGCGCCTTCATCATACCGCGGGCCTTGTTCTGCGTTTCCTCATATTCCATGAGCGGAACGGAATCGGCAACAATACCGGCGCCGGCCTGAACATAGGCTTTGTTTTTGTCCATGATCACCGTCCGGATGGTGATGCATGAATCCAGATTGCCGTTGTAGTTAAAATATCCGACCGAGCCGGCATAGGGCCCGCGCTTGCTCTTTTCGAGCTCGGCAATGATCTCCATCGCACGGATCTTCGGCGCCCCGCTCACGGTACCGGCAGGAAATGCAACGCGCATCACATCATATTCATCATGTTCATCAGCAAGCCGGCCCGTAACATCGGAAACGATATGCATTACGTGACTGTACCGTTCGATGACCATCAAATCCGGAACTTCCACGCTGTTGAATTCACAGACGCGCCCGATATCGTTACGCCCCAGATCGACGAGCATAATATGTTCGGCCCGTTCCTTGGGATCAGCAAGCAAATCCTCTTCCAAAGCAAGATCCTCTGCAGGCGTCTTGCCGCGTGTGCGCGTTCCTGCAATCGGACGAACCTCCACCTGCTTATCTTCGCAGCGCACCAGGATTTCGGGCGAAGTTCCGACAATTGCGCTTTCGCCCATATCCAGACAGAACATGTATGGCGAAGGATTAACGGCGCGCAGGGCCCGGTATACATCCAGCGAATCGGCCTCATTCTCCACCTCAAAGCGCTGGGAGAGCACCACCTGAATCACATCACCGGACCGGATATATTCCTGCCCCTTCTCGACCATAGAGATAAACTCCTCCTTCGTCGTGTTGGAATGCGGAACCAGCGGCTCAACTTCGCCATGCGTATCGATCAAAACCCGTTCAACCGGTGTTTTAAGTGCGCTGCACAGTTCATCAATCTGCGCCAGCGCCTGATCATAGGCGCTCTCGGCATCGCCATCGATATGCGCGTTGGCCACAATCTTCATGCTATGGTTCACTCGATCAAAAACAATGCAACCGTCCGTCACCATGAACACCATGTCGGGATTGCCGATCTCATCGTTCTCAATCACAGGAACACGCGGTTCAAACTGCGAAACAACATCATAGCCAAGAAAACCGACGGCACCGCCGATAAATCGGGGAAGAGAAGGATCAAACGGGACCGGCTTAAACTTGGACATATAGATCTTCAGCGCATCCAGCGGATCCGTATCGTCCATCACCCACGGACCGGAACCGTTCATGTGGTCAATCTCAACCCGGCGCCCGTAGGCGCGCAGAATAGTACGCGGCGTTCCGCCGATGAATGAATAGCGACCAATATTTTCGCCGCCCTCCACACTCTCCAGCAGATACGTATGCGACGCATGATCGCGTTCCCGAAGATAGGTGCGAACTCGCTCATACGCAGAAACCGGCGTCTCCTGATCGGCCAGAATTTCCTTCCAGACCGGAACCAGGTTTCCCTTTTTCGCCTGCTCAAGAAAGGTTTGTTTATCGGGTAAAATGGCCATGGTATTTCTCGCGTTTAAAAGGGGGAAGTGTAGTCATTAAACGAGGCATCGCAATTAAAAACGTGCATCGCGAAATCTCCCCGCAATCTTACGGAACCCGCTTGATCGGCAGATTTCAGCCTCACGAAAGGCGAGGCGGGGATTTCACGGCCACGAAAGGCACGAC